>CADCOU010000001.1 GCA_902803155.1 uncultured Lachnospiraceae bacterium
ATGAAGGAATGCTCAGGGCTGTCTGTTTCACAGAGATGTTTACATGGCCGCTACCTGATCGAAGGTGTCGGTCACTTCTTTATCCGGCTCTTTTGTCACGAGGCTGACGATCACGATCGCCAGTGCGGACAGGACGAACGCCGGCAGGAGCTCATAGATGTTCCACGCCCCACCCAGAGGACGGATCATGAACTTCCAGATGAAGATCATCGCGCCGCCGGTAACCATACCTGCAATGGCACCCTGCAGGGTCGTGCGCCTCCAGAACAGGGAGAACAGCATGATCGGTCCGAATGCGGCACCGAAGCCGGCCCATGCGAAGGAGACGATACGGAAGACCGAGCTGTCCGGATTCCAGGCAAGGAACACGCCGATCACAGCGATGACAAGGAGGCTTCCGCGTGCGACTCTCAGGAGCTTTTTGCTGTCCAGCTTCAGGCCGAAGAACCCGGTGAGGATATCCTGCGAAACCGAACTGGAAGCCGCAAGGAGCTGGGAGTCCGCGGTCGACATCGTGGACGCCATGATACCGGACAGGATCAGGCCTGCCAGGAGGGCCGGGAAGAACCCGAAGGTGCTCAGGCGGTGTGCGATCGTTACGATGATGGTCTCGGAAGATCCGGAAGAGGTAAGCTCCGGAACAACGCCCGAAGCGGTCATGCCCAGGCCGATGACACCGATCAGAATGGCTACGCTCATGGCGATCACGACCCAGATACTGGCGATGCGGCGGGACAGTGTCAGTTTATTCTCATCCTCGATAGCCATGAAGCGGAGCAGGATGTGCGGCATACCGAAATAGCCGAGTCCCCACGCGAGCGTTGATACGACGGTAAGGAACCCGTATGGGGAAGTGGAGCCTGCGGCAAACAGGCTGCCTTCATCCGGGATATGGCTCGCACCAAGGGACAGATAGCCGGCGAGTCCCTTTGCATTCTCCATGACCGCTCCCAGGCCGCCGGCCTGGTTGATCCCGAAGAAGAGGACGATGGCAAGTGCAATGGTCATGATGATGCTCTGCACGAGGTCTGTCATGCTGGCGGCAAGGAAACCGCCTGTCATGGTGTAACCGATGACTACGATCGCACCGACGATCATGGCCAGATGATAATCCACATGGAACAGCGTTGAGAACAGCTTTCCGATCGCGGAGAAGCCGGACGCCGTGTACGGAATAAAGAAGATAACGATCACGAGTGCCGCGATCAGTGTCAGGATATTCTTCTTATCCCCAAACCGGTTTGAAAAGAACTGCGGCAGTGTGATGGAATTGTTCGCAGCCAGTGAATAGCGGCGCAGTCTCTTTGCGACGACCAGCCAGTTGATGTAAGTTCCCACGGCAAGTCCGATCGCGGTCCAGACCGGTTCCGCGAGGCCGGACAGATAGGCGACGCCCGGGAGACCCATGAGAAGCCAGCTGCTCATGTCGGAGGCCTCCGCGCTCATCGCGGTGACAAACGGACCAAGCTTGCGGCCGCCCAGATAGAAGTCGCCGACCGTCTCCGTCTTTCTGGATGACATGAAGCCGATGGTCAGCATGCCCAGCAGGTATGCAACCATCGCAACGATAATGCCGAAAAATGATACACCTGATAATTCCATAATACTCACTCCTCCGCCGCCATAAAGCGGCACTTGTTTGATACTGCACCTCATTAATGCAGTAAAGCAACGATTAGATCGGATTATAACACAAGGGTATGGGATAGGACAAGTACAGAACGGTATCAATTCACTGTGGAAACTGGTATAATAGAAATGCTGCATGCAGAAGGACGGGGAAGTTCCTGATTCCGGATGAACCGGACCGGGCCCCGTATGACGAAGGACGCAGGATGAAGGACGGATACGGAAGAGAAATAAACTACATAAGGATATCTCTGACGGACCGGTGCAACCTGCGGTGCGCATATTGCATGCCGGAAGGCGTCGAGCTGGTGCCCAGGGAAGAGATCCTCAGGGAGCAGGAGATCCTGCTCATTGCGCGGGCGGCAGCAGACCTCGGGATCTGTCATGTCAAAATAACGGGCGGGGAGCCGCTTGTGCGCAGATGCTGTGACAGCCTTGTCCGCGGTCTTAAGAGTATCCCGGGGATCCGGACGGTGACGCTAACGACGAACGGGATCCTCCTGAAAGAACACCTGCAGGAGCTGAAGGACGGCGGGATCGACGGGATCAACATCAGCCTGGATACAACAGACCCTGAGCGGTACCGTGCCATCACCGGCGGCGGGGATGTGGCCAGGGCTGTCGAGGCGGTCCATACCTGCGTAGAAGCAGGGATCCGGACAAAGATCAACGCAGTCGCGATGCGTGAGGACAACGGAGATCTCCTGTTATTTGCAAGGGACTTACCGGTAGACGTCAGGTTTATTGAGATCATGCCGATCGGATTCGGGAAACAATTCCGGCCGGTCGACAACCGAAGGCTCCTGGACGCGATCCGGAGAGATTATCCGGGGATCGTCAGGGATAATACAAAGCACGGGAACGGGCCGGCGGTCTATTACCGGATCCCCGGTTTCCGAGGATCCGTCGGGTTCATCAGCGCGCTCCACGGGAAGTTCTGTTCCTCCTGCAACCGGGTACGACTGACCTCCATGGGATATCTGAAGACCTGCCTGTGTTATGAGGACGGGACGGATCTCCGGAAGATCGTCCGGGATCCGGAGCTTTCGGAGCCTGTGAAGAAGGAACAGCTTAAGAGAGCGATCCGCGAAGCAGTCCTGAAGAAACCGGAAGCGCACTGCTTTGACGCGCCGGGAGCGATCACGGAGAACCATCTGATGGCATCCATCGGAGGATAAAAAACGGAATGGACCGACAGGTCAGAAGGGTATAGTTTGAGGGAAGACACCGTGGGAGATAAATCAGAAAACAGAGAGATCCGCGGGATCATCCGTGCAGTGTGCGTGAGCGACAGAAAAGGGATCGGGAAAACACCTGTCGCACAGGCTGTGTTCTCACCGGAACACGGGATCGAAGGAGACGCGCACGCGGGAACCTGGCACAGGCAGATCAGCCTGCTG
>CADCOU010000002.1 GCA_902803155.1 uncultured Lachnospiraceae bacterium
AGGAGGGATCTATGCCAAAGTACAGGGCAGTATTCTTTGATCTGGACGGCACCATCAACGATTCCGGGCCGGGCATTATGAATTCGGTGCATTTCGCGCTGGAAAAGATGGGCCGGCCGGCCCTTCCGGATGAGACGCTCCGGAGATTTGTGGGACCGTCTCTTTCGTATTCTTTTCAGACCTTTGCAGGGCTGACGGAGGAGGAAGCAGAGCGGGCAGTCACGCTGTACAGGGAATGTTATAACGGCGGCGAGATATTCAACCTGAAAATCTACGAAGGGATGAGGGAACTGCTGGAGGCGCTGACGGACAGCGGCGTACTGTGCGCTGTAGTCACGACCAAGCCACAGGCAATAGCTGAGCGGGTCCTGGAACACTTCGGCCTGCGCAGGTTTTTTGCCTGTATCGCGGGACCGGATCCGAAGGATGGTTCCAATCAGAAGAGCGTCCTGATCCGGCGCGCGCTGCGGGAAACGGGCCTGCAGAAGGAAGATGTCGTAATGGTCGGAGACACCCGCTTCGATATTATCGGCGCCTGTGAAGCCGGCTGCGATTCCATCGGTGTGACATACGGATACGGAACGGAGGAGGAGCTTCGTGAAAACGGAGCGTCGTGGCTGGCGGACAGTCCCGCGGAGATCGGAGGGATTCTCTTTAACGCAGAGTTGTAAGTTGTAACCCGTGTGAAAGCATTCTTCGCATGACTGAAGCCGCGGGGAGCTGGTTATAGAGAATGAAACAGAATGGATGAAACAGGGAACGGAGGCTGCATGCGGAAAAGAAACAGAACTCTCCTGCCGGTGCTTGCCGGCGTCTGCATCCTGCTCAGCCTGACACTGGCGGGATGCGGCAGTCAGGCAAAGGACAGCGGCGCCGCCGGGTCCGGTCTTGTGGTCGGGTTCTCCCAGCTGGGCAGCGAGAGTGCCTGGCGTCTGGGCAATACGGTCAGTATGGAACGGGCGGCAGAAGAACACGGGATCAGCCTGGTCGTTGACAACGGCATGCAGAAACAGGAAAACCAGATTGCGGCGATCCGTTCTTTCATCGCGTATCAGGTGGATGTGATCGTGTTTGCGCCGATCGTGGAGGACGGATGGACCAATGTGCTCCAGGAGGCCAAGGAGGCAGAGATCCCGGTCATTATGATGGACCGGGTGATCAACGTGAAAGATTCGGACCTGTATACCGCTTATATCGGCCCGGATCACTACCAGGAAGGGGTAAACGCCGCAAAATTCCTGCAGAAGAAAGCAGAGGACATGGACCAGGAGACCATCCGGATCGTCGAGATGTCCGGAACAGAGGGCTCCAGCCCCATGATCAGCCGGTATAAGGGCTTCCATGACCTGATCGACCGGGATGAACGGTTCGAAGTCCTGGAAACAATCTCCGGCGATTTCCTGCGCTCGAAGGGAAAAGAGTGCATGGAGACATTTCTCCGGAAATATCCGGACCAGATCGATGTGCTCTACTCCCACAATGACGCCATGACTCTGGGCGCGATCGAGGTGATGGAGGAGCACGGAATCGAGCCCGGGAAAGATATCGTGATCATTTCCGTGGACGGCGAACAGGCGGCGATCGATCTTCTGAAAGAAGGAAAGATCAACTGTGTGGTCGAGTGTTCTCCCATGCTGGGAGACGCTGTGATGGATCTTGCGGAGAAGATCGTCAGCGGACAGGAATATCCCCGGATCACCCGTCCGGAAGAGAGCTGCTTTACCGAATACGATGATCTGAGCGGCCTGCAGCCGCGCGGGTACTAATTCAGTCAGGGTTCCACGCATCGACAGGCAGAAAGAACACTGTCAGCGTATCTGAAATAAGGAAACAGCGGATGAGTCAGGGAAGAGAACGAAAACCGGGCAGCGCGGGATCCAGGCCAGGCAGCCTGGCCGGACAGCTGCGCAATTTTACGAGGGGTATCCTGATCATCCTTCTGATCCCGACTGTGACAAGCCTTCTGGTCACGGCTTACTATGCCGTATCATTTCAGCAGTCCGTCTTCCTGATGGGAAGGGTCGCCGCCCTGAAGCCGATGGTTGAGGATACGATCCCGGAACAGCTGTGGTCTGTGATCGCCGGACGCAGCAGCTTTGAGGAGAGCGGGGTCGAAGAGACCATCCTTGCAGTCGATGAAGAAATGGATGTCCTGCTGACGCAGATGCAGGGCGACAGCAGGACCCGCATCACAGTTGCCCGCCGGACGATGGACTCCCTGGCCGGATATGCGGAGCAGATCCGGACGGAGATGGCGGACGAGAAGACCCCGGTGACGGTCAGTGAAGCGACTCTGGAGGAAGTCCGTTCGGTATCGAGCCTGGTAGGCAATATGCTGGAGGACTTCATAGAGGCGGAGGTTCTGGAGGTCAGCCGGAAAAATGAATCATTCCAGCGGATCGTCCTGATCATTCTGAGCATCGGTATCATTCTGCTCATTGTCTCCCTGCTCCTGACACGCTATGCAGGCAGGCGCGAGGCGGAATCCATCCACGGAGCGATCGGTCACCTGGAACGTTTTACGAAGGAACTAGCATCCGGCAACCTGCGGGCCCGTGTGGATACGGTCCCGGTAGAGGAACTGTCCGGACTGACGCAGGACGTCAACGCCATGGCGTCCCGGCTTGAGGAACTGGTGGAGCAGAACCGGCAGGAGCAGGAGAATCTGAAAAAGGCGGAGCTTCGGACCCTGCAGGCACAGATCAACCCGCATTTCCTCTACAATACGCTCGATACCATTGTCTGGGAAGCACAGTCCGGCAAGAACGAGGAGGTTATCGCGCTGACGAAATCGCTCAGCGACTTCTTCCGGAGCTCCCTTTCTTCCGGAGAAGACTGGGTGAGCGTGGAACAGGAACTGAAGCATCTGAACGGGTACCTGGCGATCCAGAAGACCCGGTACAGGGATATTCTGAATTACGAGGTGGAGGTGGAACCGTCCATCTATCCCTCCAGGATCCTGAAGCTCCTGCTGCAGCCGCTCGTGGAAAATGCACTTTATCACGGCATCAAGTATAAACGCGGCGGAGGCATGATCCGTGTGCGCGGTTTCCGGGAAGATGACATGCTCTGCTTTGAAGTGCAGGACACCGGGATCGGAATGACGGAGGAGAGGCTGGAAGAGGTCCGTGAAGCGATGCGGCAGGGAAGACAGATGCGGAGAGATCCGGACGAACCGGAGCCGGGCGGCGGCTTCGGACTGTACAACGTAGACCAGAGGATCCGGCTCTATTACAATCTGGATCACGGGCTTGAGATCGGGAGCGGCCCGGACGGGACGACGGTCTCATTCCGTGTACCGGCGCTTTCCTGATTATTAACAGAAGGACTGGAACAAATGCTGCTTAAAGTATTTCTGGTGGATGATGAGATCGCGACCCGCGAGGGGATCCGCTCTTCATTTCCCTGGGACGAGGAAAACTATACGCTGGTGGGAGAGGCACCGGACGGTGAGATGGCTCTTCCGATGATCGCCGATGAGAAACCGGACGTTGTGGTTACGGATATCCGGATGCCGTTTATGGACGGACTTGCGCTGAGCCGGGCGATCCGCCGGAGCATGCCGTGGATCCATATCGTGATCCTGTCCGGATACAGTGAATTTGCATATGCAAGGCAGGCGATCTCTCTCGGAGTGGAAGAGTATCTGCTCAAGCCGGTAACGGTGGAGGACCTGCGCTCTGTTCTGGAGCGTATCCGCGGCAAGATACAGGAAGAGCGCAGAAACCGGGAATCCGAACAGCAGATCCGGCAGCAGATGGCTTCCGGGATCCGTTTCGTGCAGGATAAGCTCCTTGGTTCTCTGCTGTCAAGTCCGATCGACGGCAAAACTGCGGAGAGTACACGGGCGCAGATGGAAAACCTGGGGATCCATGTCACGTCGCCATACTATGCGGTCCTGGATATCCGGTTTTTCTATCCCGGAGCCGGCGCTTCCAATGAGCGCGGCGGACAGGAGGCGGGAAGAACACCATCTGCTGAGAAAGAAGCACATGCATCTGCGACGCAGCTCCTCGGCGGAGCTGACCGGGAGCGGGGAATCGGCCTGCTGCAGCCGCTGGCTGACCAGAGCGGAGGATCCGTTCTCCTGAGCAGCGCGCCGCACGGGATCTATGCGCTTCTCATGGGAGATACCAGTGAAGCCCTGGAGGAACAATGCTACACATTTGCCTCTTCCGTGGTTTACACACTGGAGCATGACGGGGCGCGGAATGTGCTGGTCTGCATCGGGGAGACCTGCAGCAGTCTGGACGGAGTGCATGAATCCATGCGCACGGCAAGGCACATCCGGCACCGGATGGACGCGCGTCAGGATGCGGAGCGCATGCAGATCGTCGGCGTGCAGGAGATGGAGGATGCGCCGCTTACCGTAAGCAGCCTGGATATCCAGCCGCTGTACGAGCAGCTGCAGTATATTATGCCGGAAGAATTCCGGGAGGTGTTTCAGGCATATACCCGTTCCCTTCAGGAGGCGGATATGCATACGGGTGTTTCGGACGATTACCTCAGGATGGAGGCGGTTCTGACCGCGTCCCGTATCGTACGCGAAGCCGGAGGGGATCCCTCAGAGGTACTGGAACTTCGCGATTATGAGACGGCGATGACTCCGGAGACGCAGGACACGGCGGCGGAAGCGGCGGAGCGGCTTCTTTTGAGGGCGCTCGCTTTCCGGGACAGGGAGAGTCCGGTTCACGGCAACCGCGCCGTGCTGAGCGCGCGACAGTTCCTGGCGCAGAACTTCACGGATCCGAACCTGATGCTGCAGGATGCGGCGAAGGCTGCCGGTATGTCTCTCAGCCGGTTTTCGACTGTCTTTTCACAGGAGACGGGCGTCACATTTACCGAATATCTGACCGGTCTCCGGATGGGAAAGGCGAAAGAACTGCTTCGCGCGACACAGATGCGCTCTTCTGAGATCAGCAGCGCTGTGGGATACAGTGACAGGCACTATTTCAGTTATCTCTTCAAAAAGAATACGGGGATGACGCCCAGTGAATTCCGGGAGACCTGCCGGGAGCAGCGGGAAAGATAATCCACCGGCTTAAAATAAAAATGAACCACACCCGCCGGAGCATCCGCCCGGCGGGTGTGTATTTTAACCAAGTCAAAAGGATATTCCATTGATTCTGTTGTCTATTCAGCCTAAACTGTCTACAACTGTTAAGCTGCATGGTGCAGCATGATTAACAAAAGGAGGGTTTCTTTATGAGAAAGAAGGTTTTGGCTGCGGTTCTTACGGCTGTAATGTGCATGAGCCTTGCGGCTCCGGCAATGGCTGATCTCAAGGTCGCGTTCTCCCAGATCGGACAGGAGTCTGACTGGCGTACAGCGAACACGGATTCCATTAACGGAACGATCGAGGCACACGAGGGCTGGGAGCTCATCTATGATGATGCACAGCAGAAGCAGGAGAACCAGATCAAGGCTCTTCGCAACTTCATCACTCAGGGCGTAGACTACATCCTGTTCACCGGCGTTGTTTCC
>CADCOU010000003.1 GCA_902803155.1 uncultured Lachnospiraceae bacterium
TATGCATGGCTGCACTGCGACGGCGCTGGAGGAGATGATCCGGGTGTTTGAGCAGGAACAGGTGGAAACGGAACTGATCCAGGTCGGGAACCAGGCAGTCAGAGGGTGCATTTCCTGCGGATACTGCGCTAAGAATAAACAGTGCGTATTCAATAATGATCCGGTGAATGAGACTGCGGCAAAGCTGGAGCATGCAGACGGCCTGGTCGTGGGGAGCCCCGTGTATTACGCATCACCGAACGGAGCGCTGCTCAGCTTCATGGACCGGCTTTTCTACAGCACGTCATTTTCAAAGCACATGAAGGTCGGGGCGGCTGTCGTGAGCTGCAGGAGAGCGGGGAACACTGCAGCATTCGATGTGCTGAACAAATACTTTACAATCAGCGGCATGCCGGTGGCTTCCTCAACCTACTGGAATCAGGTGCACGGTTTTTCGGCTGAAGACGTGAAGAAGGATCTGGAAGGCCTGCAGACCGTGAGGAATCTTGCCCGCAACATGGCGTTCCTGATCAGGGCGATCCGGGCGGAGAAAGAGAAGAGCGGACTGCCGCAGGTGGAACGGGACTTCTTTACCAGTTTCCCGGACGGGAAGTAAAAATGCAACCAAAAATAACCAAAATTCTAAAAATGCGTTAACTAAGGTTGGTGGTCTTTTCGCAACCAGGAGTTACAATATTCATACAAATCAAACATTTCAAATATCTCATATATTTCAAACATCTGGAGTTTTGAGTGGAGGTTGCTATGAGTATTGCAGAGGTACGGCATCTTGTGAAAAAGTATCCGTCATTTACACTGAGCGATGCGTCGTTCAGCGTCAGTGCGGGACGGATCATGGGATTTATCGGAAGAAACGGCGCAGGAAAGACCACGACGATCAAGTCCATGTTCAATCTCATCCATCCGGACAGCGGGGAGATCGATTATTTCGGGATGCCGCTGATCGGAAATGAGGAGGAGATCAAGAAGCGCATCGGTTATTCCACGGGAACGGTCAACTGGTATCCCAGAAAGAAGATCCGCGACATCGTCAGTATCGTGAGCAGGTTTTACGATACATGGGACGAGAGCGCGTACAGGAAGTATCTGGAGCTGTTCGAACTGAATGAGAGCAAGGCTCCGGTGGAACTCTCGGAAGGCATGAAGGTGAAGTTCAACCTTCTGCTTGCTCTTTCCCACAGGGCGGAAGTACTGATCCTGGACGAGCCGACGAGCGGTCTCGATCCGTTCTCGAGAAATGAACTGCTGGACATTTTCACCGGACTGAAGAAGGAGGGCGTGGCAGTATTCTTTTCGACGCATATCATCTCTGACATCGAGAAATGCGCCGATGACATCGTCTATATCTCGAAGGGGAAGATCGTATCGGCCATGTCAAAGGCAGATTTTACCGGGCAGTTCTCTGAAGAGGGCGAGAGCCTTGAAGAGACCATGCTCAGGATGGAAAGGGGTGATCTCAATGCGTAATATCATGCTGAAAGAGATGAAGCTGAGTGCTTCTCCGCTGGCCTTTTTGTTCATCGCGTTCGGACTGATGTTTTTCATTCCCGGTTACCCCATACTCTGCGGAGTGTTCTTCGTGACGCTGGGGCTGTTCCACAGTTTCCAGACAGCGAGGGAGGCAAATGACATCGTGTTCTCGGCCCTCCTTCCTATAGCGAAAAACGATGTGGTGAAAGGGAAATACTGTTTTGTCTGCTTTATTGAGGGTTGTGCCCTGATCCTGATGACCGCGGCCACTGTCATACGGATGACGGTCCTCTCGGATGCCCCGGTGTACAGGACGAACGCGCTGATGACTGCGAATCTGTTCGCCCTGGGGATGGCGTTCTTCATCTTCGGACTGTTCAACCTGATTTTTGTCGGAGGCTTCTTCAGAACGGCTTATAAGCAGGGACGTCCGTTTGTGATCTATATCATCATCGCATTCCTCATGATCACAGTAGCAGAGGCGCTGCATCATGTCCCGGGGCTCGGACAGCTGAACGCTTTCGGAACGGAGCATATCGCCCTTCAGGCAGTCCTGCTTGCGGCAGGGATCCTGGCGTTTGCAG
The DNA here is from genome assembly GCA_902803155.1 of uncultured Lachnospiraceae bacterium. Lineage (GTDB taxonomy): Bacteria > Bacillota > Clostridia > Lachnospirales > Lachnospiraceae > Porcincola. The sequence goes on from CADCOU010000003.1 coordinate 2,055, forward strand.
TCATAACGCTGTTATCCTACAGAAAAGCCTGCCGTGATTTCGACAGAATCGATTTGTAAAGTAGTGAGTGCGTACGATTGTGTACAGAAAAGGAGCTGCTATGCTGAAAGATAACCTGGTTATGCTCAGAAAGATGCATGGATACTCCCAGGAGGAGATCGCCGAGAAGATTGGCATATCGCGGCAGGCGTATGCGAAGTGGGAGAAGGGGGAGACCATTCCGGACGTGGAGAAATGCAGCCAGCTGGCTGAACTGTACGGAACGTCCATCGACAGCCTGATCCGTACCACGGAATATGAGGGGCTGGGAATGATCCCTCCCGGTCCGAAAGGGAAAAACTTCTGGGGCTCTGTCACCATCAATGACAGGGGGCAGATCGTGATCCCGAAAGGCGCGAGGGACAAGTTCGGACTCACCGGGGGACAGCGCCTGATCGTTGCGAGCGATGAAGTTGGAGTTGCCCTGATCCCGGCGGAACAATTCGAAGAAAACATGTATAAAGCGATGGAGATGTTCCGTTCACAGAAATAAGAAGGAACTCTCCCGTTTCCGGGAGAGTTCCAAAAGGAAGATAATCAATCACCTGATGTATGCAGAAGTCTGCCACAGAGCTGTCACTCAGTGAACAGGGCGGTAGAATAGTAACGGTCTCCGCTGTCCGGAAGGAGCGCCACGATGGTCTTACCCTTGTTTTCCGGAAGTCTGGCAAGGTCGATCGCCGCGTGCAGTGCCGCGCCGGAGGAGATGCCGACTGAGATCCCTTCCTTCTTTGCCAGCAGTTTTGCCGCTGCGAAGGCGTCTTCATTCTTCACAGGGAATACTTCGTCATAGACTGCCGTATTCAGAACATCCGGCACAAAGCCTGCGCCGATACCCTGGATCTTGTGAGCGCCGGAACGCCCTTCCGAGAGCACGGGTGAATCGGCGGGCTCCACAGCCACGACCTTGACGGACGGTTTCTGTTCTTTCAGATATTCTCCCGTGCCTGTCACAGTACCGCCGGTGCCGACGCCTGCGATGAAGATGTCGACGGCGCCGTCGGAGTCGTTCCAGATCTCCGGACCGGTAGTCGCCTTGTGGATCGCCGGGTTCGCCGGATTCACAAACTGTCCGGGAATGAAGCCGCCAGGTATCTCATTAGCCAGCTCCTCGGCTTTCGCGATGGCACCTTTCATACCTTTCGCGCCTTCCGTCAGTACCAGCTCTGCACCGTATGCTTTCAGGATATTCCTGCGCTCCACACTCATGGTCTCCGGCATCGTTAGGATGATGCGGTAGCCCTTGGCTGCGGCGATGGCGGCCAGGCCGATGCCCGTGTTGCCGCTGGTCGGTTCGATGATGACGGATCCTTCCTTCAGCAGGCCCTTTTCTTCCGCATCCTCGATCATCGCTTTGGCGATGCGGTCCTTCACGCTTCCGGCCGGGTTGAAGTATTCCAGCTTTGCGAGGACCGTAGCTTCAAGTCCCAGTTCCTTTTCCAGA
>CADCOU010000004.1 GCA_902803155.1 uncultured Lachnospiraceae bacterium
ATGATGCAGGGCCACTCGAATGTACGCTCGCCGTTTTTGACTCCGGTTGACTTGAAGTCCGGAACGACTGTGAAATACTGCCATACCTTGCCTTCAAGACCGTTCTTTGCAAACTCTTCACGAAGGATCGCATCCGCCTCGCGGACTGCTTCCAGACGGTCACGGGTGATCGCGCCGGGGCATCTCACGCCAAGTCCCGGTCCCGGGAACGGCTGACGGAATACCATGCTGTCCGGCAGACCGAGTTCCTTGCCAACCACACGCACTTCGTCCTTGAACAGGATCTTGACCGGCTCGACGAGTTCAAACCGGGATGCGATGTCTTCCGGAAGACCGCCTGCATTATGATGCGCTTTGATGCCTGCTTCGCTCTCGAGGATGTCCGGCCAGATCGTTCCCTGTGCCAGGAACTTCACGCCGTCCAGTTTCCTTGCCTCTTCCGCAAAGACGTCGATGAATTCCTCACCGATGATATGTCTCTTCTGTTCCGGATCATTGACCCCCGCCAGTTTATCCAGGAAACGGTCCACCGCATCCACATAGATGAGGTTTGCATTCATCTCATCACGGAACACCCGGATCACCTGTTCCGGCTCGCCCTTGCGGAGCAGGCCGTGGTTGACATGTACGGAAATCAGCTGTTTTCCTACTGCCTTGATCAGGAGTGCCGCTACCACGGAAGAATCAACGCCTCCGGACAATGCAAGAAGTACTTTGCTGTCGCCGATCTGCGCACGGAGTTCCTGAATCTGCTCTTCGATAAATGCCTGCGCCAGTTCCGGCGTTGTGATCCTTTCCATATTGTCTGGTCTTCTGTCTGCCATTGATTCCTCCTTTGCTGATGATCATGGTCCCTGCCAAATGATTTTCCGTTCCCATTTTACCCGCTCGGTGCCGTCTGCACAACGCACAATTCTTCCAAAACACAGCGCCGAAAATGACAGAATACGGGTGAACTGCCAAGTACCGCTGTCTCAATGCTGCATGATGGGCACTCCGCGGTTTTCTTTAAACCTCCTGATCATATCCCAGGTCAGCGATACACTGGTATCTTCGATCGTGAGATCATCCCGGTGGATCCAGACTCCCTCGGAAAGTTCGTCCTGACCGTCTGTATTCAGGTGGACGGTCGGATCCCCGTCCACATCCGCGAAGAAGCCCGCGATCAGTGAGGAAGAAAACGGCCATGGCTGTGACTCACAGTAACGGATGTTTTTCACCTTCAGCCCGACCTCTTCCATCACTTCCCTTTTCACCGCGTCCTCAAGCGTCTCCCCGATCTCGACAAATCCGGCGACCAGGGAATGCCGCCTGTAACCCGCCCTGTTGTAGCGGGTCAGCAGGATCCGGTCTCCGTCCACGATCGCGATGATCACAACCGGGGAGATCCTCGGATAATAGACATGCCCGCATTCCGGACACACGATCGCTCTCTCCGTGTCCGAATGCCGCGTCACAGCCCCGCAGCGTCCGCAGTACCTGTGAAGGTCATACCAGCTCGCAAGCTGCCAGCTTACCGCCCCTCCGAATCCCATGTAATCTGCGTCCATCTCCCGGAGCGTCATGATATTTGCATACTTCAGGTCCTCTGCCTCCGGTACTTCCGCGCCGCTGCAGAAGAAATGCTGCCGGTCGATGGAGAGAAGATAATAAGCGCTCTCCACCGCTTCCGGACATATGTCCCTCACCTGGGAGACGGTCGGCAGCAACTGGCCGCTCCGGTCATTATGCACCAGTATGCTGCGGTCCTTCTGCACGACCAGGATGTCCTCCGGCTCCGGGTTCCTGTCAAGGTATTCGTTATGGAATATGTGCGGCGCTATGTCCTGAAACATATCGTTTTCTTCCTTTCTCTGAAACTCTTCCGTACCATAATAAAGATATGATTCCATCGCGGTTTTCCGGATTCTCTCTTCCCTGCGAAATCACATCTGACCGGAGCATGGCTCCGTCTCTGTTCTTTCAGTATAATATATACGAACGGAAAATGAACTGTAAACACGAACCTTCTCTGCCGGATTCCCGATGCCCTGCAGAATCACGGATGTAAGCGGAAGGATTTGGTGCTATGATAAATACAGTTCCGCTGTGCTCATAAAAAGGTATTTCACATCGGGCGCAATGCGGCAGGAACGCCGGGGGCGTTTCTGAAATAAATCAGTACCTGCATACGATTTGCGAAAGTCAGAGGATGTATATGGATTATATCAGTGAATACAATAATAAACTGCGTACGCCGGATGAGGCGGTCCGGGTGGTAAAAAGCGGCGACTGGGTGGACTATACCGTCGCTCTCGGATTTCCCCCACTGCTGGATGCTGCTCTTGCAAGGCGCCGGGATGAACTGACGGACGTCAAGATCCGCGGAAATCTGATCTTCGGGCCCGTCCAGGCGGCGGAATGTGATCCGTCCCGGGAACATTTCCTTTATAATAGCTGGCACTGCTCCGGATATGAACGCAAGCTCGCCGACCGGGGACTGTGCAATTACATCCCCATGGTATTCCACAATGTGGTGCCGTATTATCAGCACTTCCTGAAGGTCAACGTTGCCATGCTGGCGGTAACGCCCATGGACCGGCACGGATATTTCAGCCTGTCCTGCAACACGGGAACCTCCAAAGGCATCCTGGAGCAGGCAGATATCGTGATCGTTGAGGTAAATGAGAAGCTGCCGCGGGTCTGCGGCGGTTTTGACGACTGTGTCCACATCTCGGAGGTCGATTATATCGTGGAGGGAGAACACGGACCTCTGCCGGAAGTCCGGGCAGGCGCTCCCTCTGAGACAGACCGGAGGATCGCCGAACACATCCTGCCGCACATCAAGGACGGTGCCACGCTGCAGCTTGGTATCGGCAGCATGCCCACGATCCTCGGGCAGATGCTTGCACAGTCGGATCTGAAGGATCTGGGCATGCACACAGAGCTCTGCACGGATGCGTATGTGGACCTGCACAATGCCGGCAAGCTGACGAACCGGCGCAAGAAAGTGTTCCATGGCAAGGGAGTAGCCGGCTTC
>CADCOU010000005.1 GCA_902803155.1 uncultured Lachnospiraceae bacterium
AACAGCTGACTTCTTCTCCGCTCTCGGCGACAAGACCGAGTACATCTACAGCACCGGCGGATGGGCGGCAGATATCCAGAAAGACTGTATCCAGTCCCTCCAGGAACTGTATCCGGATTACTCCAACGGCATCGCATTCAACGAAGGCATGTCCAAGGACTGCGCGGATGTCCTGCTGATCGCATACTGCATCAACCAGGCCGGCACAACCGATTCCGAGGCGCTCGCGGAAGCTCTGAAGGCTCCGGATGCTGACTGCTTCATGATCTTCATGCCCTGGACGTCCATCGAGATGAACGAGTACAACCAGAATACGGCTGCTACCGGTGTTGTCATGCAGGTTCAGGACGGCTCCTACAAGACCGTTTATCCGGAAGATGTCAAGACGGTTGACGCGATCTTCGAAGCTCCGACATGGTCGGCAAGATAAGTTAACCGAGAGTTTACTGCCAAATTAAGGTAACTGGCGAGGCTGCCGCAACCATACGGCAGCCTTTCCTGATAAAAGGCACCAGGAGGTACATATATGGGCACTTTACTTCAGGCGCTGTATGAGGGCATTATCAATGGCACCATCTATGCGCTGATCGCCATGGGCATCGCACTGGTCTGGGGCGTCATGGGAATCCTGAGTTTCTCCCAGGGCGAATTCCTGATGATCGCAATGTTCGTGGCCTATTTCTTCTCGACAGCAACAGGCCTTCCGCCGATCCTTGCGCTGCCCCTGTGCATGGGCGTCCTGTTCGTGCTCGGCCTGTGCATTTACAAGACGATCATCTACAAGGCGCTGCAGGGTCCGACACTTTCCCAGAGACTGATCACATTCGCGCTCAGCCTGGTTCTGGTCAACGGCATGCTGATGCTCTTCGGCGGAACGTTCAAGACGATCCAGAAGACCGGAATGGAAGGTTCGATCAATCTCGGGCCCTTAGTCATCGCCAGAAACAGGATCATCCCGTTCCTGATCGCTGTCTGCGTATTCGCGTTCATGCTCTGGTTCCTGAATAAGACCAGGCAGGGCAAGGCGATCCGAGCGACTTCCATGGACAAGACGGCAGCAGAGCATGTCGGCATCAATACCGAGAAATCCTACGCTCTGGCATTCGGACTGTCCGCAGCGATCGCAGGCGCGGCGGGATGCGCACTTTCCTACTACTATTACTGCTATCCGAGTGTTGGCGCCAACTTCCAGCTGTTCGGATTCATCGCAGTCGTCATGGGCGGCTTCGGCTCCGTGGAAGGCGCTATCGTCGGCGGTCTGATCATGGGCCTCGTCGACTCCCTGACCGGTGTCTATTTCAACACCGCGTTCAAGTATCTCGGTGTCTGCGTGATCTTCATGCTGATACTTCAGTTCAAGCCTAAGGGATTGTTTGGAGGAAAATAAGATGAAAGCTATTTTTGGTGATATGAATAAAAAACAGGTCATCTTGCTGGTAGTCCTCCTTGCATTCGCACTGATCGCTCCGCAGATCTTCTCGAGTCTGTTCATACGGAACCTCCTGATCCTGATCGTCATCTGGTCTATCCTCGGAATGGGCTGGAACGTGATGGGCGGCTACTGCGGACAGGTCTCTAACGGACACAGCATGTATTACGGACTCGGGGCATACTCCGTAGGCCTTACACTTCAGTATTTCAAGCTGACCCCCTGGATCGCGATCCCGTTTGGCATGTGCCTGGCAGCCTGCTTCGCGTGGGTGATCGGCAAGCCGATCCTGAGACTGAAGGGACACGCATTCGCGATCTGCACGATGGCTCTGGCAGAGTGTATGAGATACATCTGCGTAAACCTCGAGTTTACGAACGGCGCCAAGGGCGTTTCGATGTTCAATAAGAAACTGAATTCCGTACTGTATCTGCAGTTCAAGGATTCCCGGATCTACTTCTATCTGTATCTGGTGATCATGCTGATCGTTCTGGCCGTGATCAAGATCCTGAGCAAGAGGAAGTTCTTCTACTACCTCAGAACGATCCGCGGCAATGAAGACGCGGCGGCAAGCGTCGGCATCGATGTCTCCAAATATAAGATCCGTGCCTACATGCTGAGCGCAGCTCTTGTCAGCCTGGGCGGCAGCCTGTATGCGCAGTACATGCTTTACTTTGATCCTGCAAGTATGATGACGCTGAACGTATCGATGATGATCGTTCTGGTCGCAGTCATGGGTGGTATCGGAACCGTTCTCGGACCGATCCTCGGTGCAGTCATCATCGAGTGCCTGTCTGAATACACGAGGTCCTTCCTCGGAAGGTTCGGCGGACTCGACATGGTCCTGTACGGCGTGCTGGTCATCATCATAGTCCTGTTCCTTCCGGGCGGCCTTCTTACTCTTCCGAATAAGATCCGTGAATGGATGAGCAGAAGAAATACGGGGGTGGCAAAAGGAGTAAGATCCTCGAATTAAACGGAATTACCAAAAAGTTCGGCGGCCTGGTCGCAAATGAAAATGTTACCTTCGATGTGGAAGAAGGAGAGATCGTCGGTGTCGTAGGCCCGAACGGTGCCGGAAAGACAACCCTGTTCAACTCGATCTCCGGAGCATTCCCGCCGACCAGCGGAACCATTACTTTCAACGGCCAGGACATCACGTCCCTTCCCGCACATGAGTGCGCAAAGATCGGTATCGGAAGGACATTCCAGATCCCGCAGTCACTCAATGAGATGACGGTATGGGAGAACGTGATCGTCGGCGCCCTGTGCCATACGGATAACATGAACGAGGCCATGAAAAAGGTCAATGAAGTCATGGAACTGTGCGGCATGGAGAAGTTCCGCGACATGGTGGCAGGCAAGCTGAACGTAGCACAGAAGAAGCGCCTCGAGATCGCCCGCGCCATGGCGACCGATCCGAAGCTCCTGCTTCTGGACGAGACCATGGCAGGCCTGACAGCTACAGAGCGTATCGAAGCGGTCGAACTGATCCGCAAGATCAACTCCATGGGCATCGCGATCCTGACGATCGAGCATAACATGGACGTTGTCATGAGCGTTTCCAACCGCGTGGTCGTCCTCGTTTCCGGAAGGCTGCTCATGGTCGGAAGCCCGGAGGAAGTCACTTCCAATCCGGAAGTAATCAGTGCATATCTGGGAGGAGGTTCGAAGGATGAGTCAGATGAGTGATAAGAAAAAAATTATCGAAGTAAAGAACCTTCGCGCCGGATACGGTTTCGTGGAAGTCGTGCATGATGTTTCCTTCTCCGTCGGTGAGGGCGAGATCCTCGCGATCCTCGGATCCAACGGAGCCGGCAAGACGTCTACACTGAGGGCGCTGACCGGCGAGATCAAGCCGATGAGCGGTGAGATCCTCTATGAAGGAAAGTCGATCGTGGGCGAGAAGCCTTACAAACTGGCGCAGATGGGAATGTCCATGGTTCCGGAAGGACGTCATCTGTTCGGAAACCTCTCCGTCCAGGACAACCTTCTGATGGGCGCTTACCTGATCAAGGACCAGAACCAGCTCCAGAAGAATCTGGAAGATGTCTATAAGCTGTTCCCGCGTGTAAAAGAGCGCGCAAAGCAGACTGCGAGAACGCTTTCCGGCGGCGAGCAGCAGATGGTTGCTATCGCCAGGGGCATGATGATGAACCCGAAGGTTCTTATTCTTGACGAGCCGTCGCTGGGCCTGATGCCGAAGCTGGTAGCAGAGATCTTCGAATTTGTCAAGGAGATCGCGAGAATGGGCATCACCATCCTGATCGTCGAGCAGAACGCATCGGAAACCCTGAAGTTCGCCGACTATGCGTATGTCATCCAGAATGGTGAGACTGTGATCAGCGGAACCGGCGCCGAGCTTCTGACAAACGAAGACGTCAAGAAGGCTTACCTGGGAGGCTGACGAAAATAAGCTTCTGCAGTACAGGGCGCCGGCGGCGCCCGGCCGCAGGAGGCGTTTCAGACAGTGAGGTACATACATGGCACAGAAGGACAGAGTGTTCCAGATCCTCGACCTGATTCGTGTGAAGCAGAAGGTGAGCGTCTCTGAACTGAGCAGTAAATTTGATGTTACCGGAGAAACGATCCGAAGGGATCTGGAGAGGCTGGAACGGGAAGGATATGTCGCCCGGACATACGGGGGAGCGGTCCTGATCCAGCAGCCGCCCGGACATGTGAATTATACAGAGCGTGCCATCCAGAATGTGGAAGCGAAGAACCTGCTGGGAGAACTGGCGGCATCCATACTCCCGTCTTCCGGCGCGATCGGATGCGACGCGAGCACGACTGTACTGTCACTGCTCCCGTACATTAAAGACAATCCGGGAATCACACTTCTGACGAATTCCGTACGGATACTGAACGACTACATGTACGACAAGATCCGCGTCATCTCTACAGGCGGACACCTGAGAAGCAGGACACAGTCCCTGCAGGGAGAAGTCGTCAGCAGGCTGATGGAAGATTATTTCCTTGACGTATGCGTTCTGAGCTGTCGGTCTCTGGACCTGGAAAACGGAATCTACGAGGGCGATGAACAAGAGGCATATTTTAAAAATGTGATGGTAGAACATTCCAGAAGGGTGATCATACTTGCAGATCACACGAAATTCGGAAAGACATCGCTGATCCGGACAATGCCTTACAGCAAGGTGGATATCCTGGTAACCGATCAGAAACCGTCAGATGCATGGATCGATCGGATGCAGGAGGAAAACGTAAGGCTCCTTTATCCGGGAATCAGCTTCCAGTAACAGTCGAAACGTTTATGCAGACAAGGAGGAAGAACGGTTATGCATGCGTTAAAGAGATTTGGTACCGCGTTTGGCGGATATAAGATGATGGACAATTACCCGGAACCGGAGTGCGGCCCGGAGGATATCATCGTTGAGATCAAGGCAGCAGCGATCTGCGGAGCTGATATGAAGCACTGGGGCGTGGACACCGGATACGATGACACCAACTGCCCGCCGGATCAGCAGCAGTCTGTACGCGGCCATGAGTTTGCAGGCGAGATCGTCAAGGTCGGCGAGCTGGTGAAAGACTGGCATGTGGGACAGAGAGTCGTATCGGACAATTCCGCCTACGTATGCGGCAAGTGCCCGGCATGCGAACGCGGAGACTTCCTCTGCTGCGAGAATAAGATCAATCTCGGGCTTGACTGGAACACCTGGGGCGGCGGCTTCTCCAAGTACTGCAAGATCCCGGGTGAGATCCTCCGGATCCACAAGTCGGCGATCTGGGAGATCCCGGAAAATGTCAAATATGAAGAGGCGGCAGTTCTTGATCCGATCTGCAACGCCTACAAGGCAGTCGCACAGCAGTCTTCCCTGATGCCCGGACAGGACGTCGTCGTATTCGGCACAGGCCCGCTCGGACTGTTCTCTCTTCAGATCGCGAAGCTGATGGGCGCCGTGAACATCGTGATGGTAGGCCTGCAGGATGACACGAAGGTCCGCTTCGACATCGCGAAGAAGCTCGGCGCTACCCACTGCGTGAACGGATCTGTCGAAGATGTCGTCGCACGCTGCACCGAGATCTGCGGAAGAGACAACCTCGGACTGGTCATTGAGTGCTCCGGCGCAAACATCGCCCTGAAGCAGGCGATCGAGATGCTCCGCCCGAACGGCGAAGTCGTTCGTGTCGGCATGGGCTTCCGTCCGCTGGAATTCTCGATCAACGACATCACTTCCTGGAATAAGAGCATCATCGGCCATATGGCGTATGATTCCACATCCTGGAGAAACTGCATCCGCCTGCTGGCATCCGGACAGATCCAGGTCCAGCCGATGATCACTCACAGGCTCGGCCTCTCCGAGTGGCAGAAGGGCTTTGACCTGATGGCGAAGAAGGAAGCGATCAAGGTGATCTTCACCTATGATTACGATGACTGACGGAGGATATGAGATGAAGAATTCAAAGGCGATACTGGTCCACCCGGGTCTCATGGAGATCCGTGAGGCGGATATGCCTGTTCTGAAAGATACCGATGTAATGATCCGGGTGAAGGAAGTCGGCGTCTGCGGATCCGATGTGCACGGATTCCAGTTCGGCCCGTTCATCCCTCCGAAGGATCCCAACCAGGAGATCGGACTCGGCCATGAATGCGCAGGCGTCGTGGTCAAAGTCGGACCGAAGGTGACAAAGTTTAAAGAAGGCGACCGCGTCTGCATCGAGCCGGGCGTGCCCTGCGGACACTGCAAATACTGCCGCACCGGACGCTACAATCTATGCCCGGATGTCGATTTCATGGCAACGCAGCCGAATTACCGCGGCGCCCTGACCAATTATCTGGTACATCCGGAAGAGTTTACCTTCCATCTGCCGGATAATATGGATCTTGTCGAAGGTGCTTTGGTAGAACCGGCATCCGTCGGAATGCACGCGGCGCTCCTGTCCGGCATACGCCCGGGTGATTCTGCCGTGATCCTCGGCGGCGGCTGCATCGGACTGATGACCCTGCAGGGGCTGGTCTCCTGCGGAGTAACCGATATCACGGTCGTCGACGTTATGGATAATCGTCTGGAGCTTGCGAAGAAGCTCGGGGCCGCACACACCGTCAACGGTATGAAAGAAGATACCGTGGCAGTATGCAGGGCTTTCACGGACGATATGGGAGCCGATTACGTATTCGAAACTGCAGGAGCGGTCATTACCGCACAGCAGGCAGTAAAGATCGTGGCAAGAGGCGGAAAGATCATGCAGGTCGGGACTCAGTCCAAAGAAGTGCCGGTAGATTTCCTGAAGATCAACCGCGAAGTGACGATCCAGACCAGCTTCCGTTACAGGAACTGCTATCCCGCAGTCATTGCAGCCATCAGCAGCGGACGTTTTGATGTAAAGTCCATGGTCACGGCGACTTATGACTATAAGGATGTGCAGAAGGCATTTGAAGATTCCGTCAACAAGAAGGCAGAGATCATCAAGTCTGTCATCCATATACCGGAAGAGTGATCCATTCTTCCAACACCTAACAGATAGAATAACAGGAGGAAAGACAATGTTATCTGACATCAGATATTGGGAGCAGAAGGCAAGCGAAGGACATTATGCGATCCCTCATTTCAACGTGTGGAACGCAGAGATGCTCATGGGTGTCATCGATGCGGCGGAAGAGCTTCGCGCGCCGGTCATCATCTCTTTCGGAACCGGATTCACCGGAAACACCGTGTTTGAAGATTTCTGCTACATGATGGATTCCATGGCAAAGAAGGCTTCCGTTCCGATCATCGAGCACTGGGATCACGGCCGCAACATGACGATCCTTCAGAACGCTGTAAACCACTGCATGAATTCTGTCATGCGCGATGCGTCCGCACTCCCGTTCGAGGAGAATGTCGCTGAGATCAAACGCTGCGTGGATTTCTTCCATCCGCTGAACATCCCGGTAGAGGCAGAACTCGGCCATGTCGGAAATGAGACCGTCTACGAAGAGGCGCTTTCCGATTATCAGTATACCGATCCGGATAAGGCGAGAGAATTCGTCGAGAGGACCGGATGCGATTCCCTGGCAGTTGCGATCGGCAACGTCCACGGCGTCTATTCATCCGAGCCGAAGCTTGCCTTTGACATACTGGAGAAGGTGCACAAAGAGGTAAAGGTTCCGCTGGTGCTTCACGGCGCATCCGGGATCGGGGACGAGGATATCAAGAAAGCCATTTCCCTCGGCATCGCCAAGATCAACATCCATACGGAACTGTGCCAGGCTGCAATGGAAGCCATCAACGCGCACAAGGACGAACCGTTCCTGGCACTGGAGCGCGAAGTCCGCAAGGCAGTCAAGGAACGTGCGATGTACAAGATCAATCTGTTCGGAGACGCAGGAAGGGCAGACGAGTAAAGGAGAATCAACCATGAGAAATATCAAGCTTGGAAAGACGGGAATCGACATCTCCAAGATGGGACTCGGCACCTGGTCGATCGGCGGCGGCTCCGCATGGGGCGGCGACCATGACCTGCAGACAGTCGTGGATACGATCTGTGAAGCTCCGAAGGTCGGGATTAACCTGATCGATACGGCTCCCGGATACAATTTCGGCAACAGTGAGAAGATCGTCGGAATGGCTCTGAAGAAGATGAACAGGGAAGACGTGACGATCATTACGAAGTGCGGAATCACCTGGGATCAGGAGATGAAGGGCTCCCTGTTCAATGTTGTGAACGGGATCCAGCTGTACAAGAATCTGAACAGCGCTTCCATCCGCCGCGAGATCGAAGCCAGTCTGGAGCGTCTGGGAACCGATTATATCGACGTCTACATGACGCACTGGCAGAGTGTGGATGACGAATACTATGTGCCGATCGAGAAGACGATGGATGTCCTGAATGACCTCAAGGCCCAGGGAAAGATCCGTGCGATCGGTGCGGCGAATGTCGATATCCATCATATTGAAGAGTACCTGAAGTGGGGCGAACTGGATATCGTACAGGCGAAGTACAGCGTCCTTGACCGTGCGATCGAGGAAGACATCGTGCCGTGCTGCAAGGAGAACGGAATCACGCTGCAGGCTTATTCCCCGCTGGAGATGGGCCTTCTGAGCGGTAAGCTTCCGAGGGATTACAAGCCGGTCGGCGCTCAGATCCCGAAGAAGTGGTTCCAGCCTGAGAACATGCAGAAGGCGATGGACATGATGGATTCATGGAAGCCGCTGACTGAGAAGTACAACTGCTCCATTGCGAACCTGGCACTTGGCTGGGTCATCGGACAGGGTGAGTTTGTCACAATTCTGTCCGGCAGCACTACGGTCGACCAGATCCACGAGAATGCTCATTCGGCGGAACTGGAACTGGATCCGGCTGACGTAGCATGGATGCGTGAGACAGCAGAAGCACTTGATAAATAAGTATTGATATAGCCGTAATGCAGGGGTGCTGGACGGACGTGCCCGTCCGGACACGTGCCCCTGTCCGCTTAAACGGATAGGAGAAGCATTTTGAGTACAGATAAAAGTTGTGATATTGCGATCGTCGGAGCCGCAATCGCGGATCTGCAGGTCTATCCCGTATCGAAAGAGATCACGAACATTGCGTCCTACTCGGCACAGGGCATGGAGATGAAGGTCGGCGGGGACGCCATCAATGAATCCTTCGTTATCACCAGGCTCGGTCACAAGGTCCGGCTGATCAGCTGCATCGGCGATGACAGCACCGGCAGGTTCCTGCTCGGACAGTGTGAGAAATACGGAGTGTCCGCGGATCACATCAAAGTGGATCCGGAGAAGATCACATCACTGAACGTAGGACTGATCTGGGAGGACGGAGAGAGGACATTTATCAACAACAAGAGCGGAAGCATCTGGACATTCAGTCCCGAAGACATGGATCTGTCGGCGATAGACGGTGCCGGGATGCTGTGTTTCGCGAGTATCTTCAACAATCCGCTTCTCGACGGAAAGTTCATGGTGAAGCTCTTTGAGAGGGCGAAGTCCCAGGGCATGAAGATCGCTGCGGATATCGTTGCCGCGAAAAACGGAGAGACCATCGAGGATGTCAGGGAAGCGCTCTCCTATATCGATTATTTCTTCCCGAACTATGACGAGGCGGCTGCCCTGACCGGAAAGACGGATATCGATGATATCGCGGATGTGCTGCTCTCCTGCGGCGTGAAAAATGTGATCCTGAAGATCGGCAAGAGGGGCTGCCTGGTGAAGAACGCTTCTGAGCGTTTCATCACTCCGTCTTACCCGAAGGCAAAGGTCGTTGACACGACCGGTGCAGGCGACAATTTCGCGTCCGGGTTCCTGTCATTCATCATGGAAGGAAAGAGCCTGAAGGAAGCATCTCAGTTTGCGAACTGCACGGCTTCCCTGGCGATCGAAAAAATCGGTGCTACAACTGCGATCACCTCCCGCGAACTGGCGGATGAGAGGTATGCGGACTATCTCCGGGAAATATAAATATCTTCTATATATTCTAAAGAAAATACGAAATTGACCGTATATATCAGCGATGCTAGATTGGTCTTGGAAAGAACACCGCCAGACTGGATTTTAGGAGGATATCAGCATGGAATTCAAAACCGCCGGAAGAATGAACGCCCTTCCGTTTTCGGGCATTCGTGCCGTCATGGAAAAAGCGAACGCAATGCAGGCAGCAGGTGAGAACATCGTTCATCTGGAGATCGGCCGTCCGGACTTCGATACACCGGAGAAGATCAAGAAATCAGCAGAAGAATCCCTGAAAGCAGGGCATGTATTCTACACTTCAAACTACGGTACTCCCGCCCTGCGCGCAGCGATCGCGGAGTGGGAAAATGAGCACAACGGAGCGAACTATGAGGCGGCAAACGTCATGGTCACGATCGGCGTTTCCGAGGCCACATGGTGCGCGATGGATGCTTATCTGGAAGAAGGGGATGAGGTCCTGGTACCGAATCCTGTCTGGCTGAACTACATCCATGTACCGACCGCACTCGGCGCGAAGCCGGTTACCTACAGCCTGAAGGAAGAGAATGATTTCCAGATCGATTTCGAGGAGCTGGAGAGCAAGATCACAGACCGCACGAAGATGATCGTGGTTGTCGATCCGAGCAATCCGACCGGCGGTGTATTTTCCAGGGCGACGATGGAACGCCTGGCTGAAATCTGTGTGAAGCACGACCTGATCGCGATCTCCGATGAGATCTATGAGCAGCTGCTCTACGATGGGGAGAAGCACACTTCACTGGCAACGCTTCCTGGAATGGCGGAGCGCACGATCAAGCTCGGCGGTTTCTCCAAGGCCTATTCCATGACCGGATGGCGTATCGGCTACCTCTGCGCACCGAAGGATATTATCTCCGCAGTGGTCCGCGTACATCAGTATACGGTAACCTGTGCTTCCTCCTTTGTACAGGATGCCAGTGTCACGGCCCTGAAAGAGTGCGCAGAGGACGTTGAGATCATGCGTCAGGAGTACCAGAAGCGCAAGGATTATCTGGTGAAGGAGCTGAATTCCATCGAGGGCATCAGCACCAATCATCCGACCGGAGCGTTCTACATCTTTGTGAACATCAAGAGCCTGGGGAAGACCTCCATGGAGATGGCGGAGTACCTGCTGGAGAATGCGAAGATCGCTCTGGTACCGGGCTCCGCGTTCGGAAGCGAGGGTGAAGGATATCTCCGGATCTCCTATGCGACCAGCATGGAACAGCTTCAGGAAGCCTGCGCGCGCATCAGGAAAGCGATTGCCGACCTGAGAGCAGGAAAATGATTAACAGAGGCCCGGCAGGGGGGCGAAAAGCATCACAGGCGCCAGACTTTTCCGATCGGGATCTGCGTATCGCGTGAATCCAGATAGCGGGACAGTGCCTCTTCAAAAGCTTCGGCCGC
>CADCOU010000006.1 GCA_902803155.1 uncultured Lachnospiraceae bacterium
AACCGTTTGACGTTTATTCAGTCGGACTCTGAAAACTGATCATTTGATTGCAAAAGCTGTATGCATGTATATGTATACAGCTTTTTTCTGTGCTTTTACGTAGTTTTCATTTTTATCATTCAGTCATTTCAATATATCGCATCGATACGTTTCCCCAGCTAAATGCAATTATGTAATTTGCATTTATGTCTGAACAACTATTAAAAAATGATTGTTTGTGAAAAAATCATCTTGCATTTTTGAGTAATTTGATTATAATATGTTTAATCATATGTTGCGCATGCCTTTGAACGGGCAGATAAGGTGGGGGTTATGAGAAACGACGAGCGGAGAAAACAGATTCTTGAGATAGTGATGGAAAATGATTCACTGCGCGTAAGCGATCTGATCGATAAAGTAGACGGATCTGCTGCTACTGTGCGCAGAGATCTGACATTTCTGGAACAGAACGGATATATTCTCAGGAAGCATGGATTTGTGAAATACGTCCAGCCGGAGATGGTTCAGTCTATTGAGTTCTCCCCTGAGATGATCGAGATAGCCAAGGCTGCCGCGAAACTGGTTGAGGACGGTGATACCATCATGCTGGATTCCGGCTTCAGTACGCTTGCGCTTGCATATCAGCTGACCGGACTGAATAACCTGACAGTGATCACGAATTCCATACCCGTAGCGGCACTCTTCAATTCAGTCGAACATATCCAGACCTATGTAACAGGAGGTTTCCTGCGAGTCAGAGAAAACGCACTGGTAGGAACAGACGCGATCGAATCGATCGAAAAGATGCACGCGGTAAAAGTATTCATGTCCACAACCGGTATCCGTGAGGGGATCGGACTGACCTGCGTAAGCGCGTTCCAGGAAGATGTGAAGCGTGCCTATGTCAAGTCCGCAGACAAGGTGATCCTGCTTGCTACGGATCAGAAGTTTGGAAAAGACGCTGTTCGTGTATTTGCCACTTTTGAACAGCTCGACGTCATTGTTACTAATAAACCGATTGAGTCAAAGGGAATGCTTCAGAGCCTGAATAAGAATAACGTTGAAGTCATCGTTGCATGACCTGCATGATTGATTTGTGATTGCTTTCAAACCTGTATCGTTTTAGTAAAAAACGGTACAGGTTTCTTTTTTGGGCATTTTATATAACAAAGCTGATCGATGAGCGAGCGGAATTCATGCAATAGTCACTGATTTAAACAATAAGCAAAAATAAACTTGCATTCTACGACAAAAGAAGTATAATAAAAATGTCAGGAAATGATTATTAAATGATCATTTAAACAATATAAAACTCAGTACTAAGGAGGAATAAACCATGAAGATTGCATTTGGCGTTGATCCGGGCGGACTTGATCTGAGAGAGAGCATCCTTGCGCATCTTAAGGAAGCTGGACATG
Source organism: uncultured Lachnospiraceae bacterium (assembly GCA_902803155.1). Lineage (GTDB taxonomy): Bacteria > Bacillota > Clostridia > Lachnospirales > Lachnospiraceae > Porcincola. The sequence continues at coordinate 1,398 of CADCOU010000006.1, forward strand.
AAGTTGTCGAAGTAGGCTCCACTGACAGCGAGAATATTGTTCCTTACATGTTTGTTGGACGCAATGTTGCCGAGAAAGTTACCAGCGGCGAGTGCAAATTCGGCGTTGTTGTCTGCGGTACCGGCGTAGGCATCAGCATTGCTGCCAATAAGAACAAAGGTGCGCGCTGTGCATTCGTTGACAACATCTGGGTCGCGAAGGACAGCCGTGTGGTTAATAATGCAAACATCATCGCACTTGGCGGGACCACAACGAGTGCAAGACTTGCAAATGAATATATTGATACCTTTATCTCCACCGAATGGGGGGAGGGTCTTCCGCAGTTCCGCGTTGACCGTATCAAGAGCGGTGCGGAGAATTTTGCCAAATACGAAGACGAACAGTTCGGAAAGTAAGAATGATCGCGGGCCGGGCAGGATCTTCCTGCCCGTCCGTTTTCTATTTGCAGCAGCCGCGACCGGGCGGACAGAGTTCGCGAGGTGTATGTGGCTTACAGTTTACATAGCCGGGTCGGCGTGCCGGCAGTATTTTGAATGATTAGGAGGATTTGGATCTATGAAAATGATGAAGGCTCTTAAGTATGAGAAGGCCGGCAGAGCAAACGCAACCATCGGCATGGTGCCGTATCCGGAATGCGGTGACAATGATGTTGTCATCAAGGTCATGGCAGCCAGCATCTGCAAGTGGGCAGAATGGAACCACGATCACGGCGACGGCGGTACGCTGGCTAAATATCCGGTTACGACCGGTCATGAGTTTGCCGGCTATGTAGCGGAAGTGGGAAAGAACGTTACGGAGTTCAAGGTCGGCGATCGTGTAACCGCAGACAATGCAATCCCGTGCGGACACTGCTGGTACTGCAAGAACAACCGTCCGCTGATGTGCGAAAACTTCGGTTCCATCGGACATAATATCAACGGCGGATTTGCACAGTATCTGGTTGTCACCCAGGACAATGTCGTGAAGTTCCCGGATGGTTTCCCATTTGATGAAGCATGCATCACAGAGCCGGTCGCATGTGCAATGGAAGCATTTGACCGTGCTGATGTGAAGCCCGGCGACCGTGTGATCGTCAGCGGCATGGGCCCGCACGGCCTGATCCTGGCACAGATGATGGCACATTCCAATGCAGGCAAGGCTGTTGCAGTCGGCCTCAGGCAGGACAGACTGGACTGGCTGGAAGAAGACGGAGCGGAAACCCTGCTGGTAGACAGAAATGACCAGGAAGCCAATCTGGTAAAACTTCAGGAAACCTTCCCGGACGGCGTAGACTGCATCATTGATACTTCAGGCGCCTGGCCACTGTGTGCAACCATGTTCAAGATCCTGAAGAAGGGCGGCCGCTTCATCCAGTACGGCTCCTTCCACAGACCGATCGATCTGGAAAATGTAACGCAGTTCCTGAATGACCTTCATTTCAAGAACCAGTCCTACATCGGAGTCAGCTGCCAGGTCAAGAACTTCCCGCGCTCGGTGGAATACATGGTGACCGGCAAGGTGAAAGTCGACAAGATCATCACCCATACCTTCGATCTGGACGATTACTTCGAAGCGCTGGATACCAATATGACGGACAGGAACGCGCTGAAGGTTGTCATCCATCCGAACGGAGATCCGGAGGCACCGCAGGAAGAGTTCTGAGGAGATACTGACATGAAAATGTATGTGCTAGACAACGGCGCTATACGGATGGAGCAGGATGACAGAGTGACGGGAGGCGCTTCCAGCGCCATCCCGATTCACAGTTTTCTGCTTGACACGCCTCAGGGTTATGTGCTCTTCGATACAGCCTGTGATCCGGACGGGATGTCCGGAGCATGGCCGAAGGAACTGACGACGAATCCGTATATAGCAGGAGAGAACGGAACGGTTCCGGAGCGCCTTGCCCAGCTGGGATTGAAACCTGATGACATCCGCTATGTGGTCATGTCCCATCTTCATCTGGATCATGCGGGATGCCTGAAGTTTTTCCCGAAAGCGGAAGTATTCGTCAGCAGGGAGGAATACCGGCTCACGATGGATGGATATCTGACCGGCAATTCCGACGGGTTCCACGTCAGGAGCGATATTGAGGACTGGCTGAAGGTCGGTATCCAGTGGAGATTTGTGGAACCTGAAATGGAAGAGTTTGATCTCACACCGTCCCTGAAGATACTGAACTTCGGACCGGGCCACTCGTACGGGATGCTTGGGCTGCTTGTACAGCTTGACAGCGGAAAGAAGTACCTGCTTGCGGCTGATACCATCTATACGAAAGGTCACATGGGACCGCCGGTGCAGATCGCGGGTATCGCGTACGATGATGAAGGATACGTCCGGACAGTGGAACGGATCCGGGAGACCGCTGAGAGAGAACATGCAGAGATCCTCTTCGGACATGACATGGAACAGTTCGGCACACTGGTGAAGTCAGAGAACGGCTATTACAGCTGAGCAGTTATCTGCAGACAATACCGTGTGGCCACAGATAGAAGAACCGGTTAGTTGCGATCAATCAGTTAAGGAGAGAAACAGTTATGAAAAACCAGGCAATGGTAATGACGGATGTCCGCAAGTTTGAACTCCAGGATATCCCGATGCCGGAAGTGAAACCGAATGAGATAGGAGTGAAGGTCCGCAGCATCAGCATCTGCGGTTCCGATATGGGATTTTTCGACGGAAAGGCATTCTCGATCTTCCCGGATTCCCTCCCCTTCGTGCTCGGCCATGAAGTGGCCGGTGAGGTCTACGAAGTAGGCAGTGATGTGAAGAACTTCAAGGTCGGCGACAGAGTTGCCCTGGAGCCCGGTGTTCCGGACTGCACCTGCGACAACTGCATGAGCGGCAGATACAATCTTTGCAAGAATGTGAAGTTCCTTGCAACGCCTCCCTATGAAGGCGCCATGAAGCGCTATATCAGCTATCCGGCATTCAAGGCTTACAAGATCGCCGACAACATGAGCTTCACCGCAGGCGCTCTGTGCGAGCCCCTTTCCGTCGGACTGCATGCAGTACGCAGAGGACGTGTTTCAGTAGGCAAGACCGTCACGATCCTCGGCGGCGGCGCAATCGGAATGTGCACCCTGCTCGCAGCCAAGGCGTACGGCGCATCTCAGATTATCGTGTGCGACCTGTTTGACAGCCATCTGGACAAGGCTCTGGAGCTCGGCGCGACGGATGTGATCAACTCCGGCAATGTGGACCCGATCGAGAAGGTCAAAGAACTGACCGACGGACAGGGAACGGACATCGTCTTTGAAACGGCAGGTGCTCCGATTACCGCATCCCAGACCGCATACATTGTAAAAGACGGCGGAACGATCGTTATGGTCGGGAATATCCTCAAGGAAGTACCGTTCAGTTTCCGTCAGCTGTACCGTAAGGAAGCTGAGGTCAGGGCAGTGTTCCGCTATGCGAACACCTATCCGATCGCGATCCAGGCGATCTCTACCGGCAGGATCGACATCGAGAAAGTTGTATCCGCTGTATTCCCGTTCGAAAAGTCACAGGAAGCGTTCATTGAAGCGATCGATAACAAGCTGAACTGCGTGAAGGCAGTGATCACGATTGATGACTGAAAACTGATACAGAAGGAGTAGGAGACAGATTATGGACAAGAATGAGATTAAGCAGCTTAAGATAACTGCTTATGAGATGAGAAAGAAAGTCATCCGTATGTGTGACGCGCATCAGGCCGGACACCTCGGCGGAGCATTTTCCTGCATCGACATGGTGGCGGCTCTGTATTTCCACACCATGAACGTAAACCCGCAGGATCCGAAGATGGAAGACAGAGACCGTTTCATCCTGTCAGCCGGACATAAGTGCCTGGCACAGTATTCCGCACTCTGCCAGAAGGGATTCTTCCCGGAAGAGCTGCTCGATACCTACGGATGCCTGAACTGCAAGATGCCGGGTCATCCGGACATGAAGAAGCTTCCCGGTATTGAAGCCAACACAGGTGCGCTCGGACACGGTATGTCGATCGCATGCGGCATGGCGCTCGGCCTTCGCCTGCAGGGAAAGAAATCCCGCGTGTTCACGATCCTGGGTGACGGTGAACTTGCGGAAGGAACCAACTGGGAAGGCGCTGCGATCGCAGCCCATTATCATCTGGACAACCTGCTTGCAGTCGTGGACAACAATGGTCTGCAGATCGGCGGCGATGTTACCAAACTGATGAACTACTCACCAATCGATGAGCATTTCAAGGGCTTCGGATGGGCGGTTAAGACGATCGACGGTCATAACATGGAGGAAATCGTTGACGCGCTTGACAGCATGCCGTTTGAAAAAGGCAAGCCGTCATTGATCGTGATGAAGACAGTCAAGGGCAAGGGCGTTTCCTTTGCTGAGAATGTAGCTAAGTATCACTTCTGGGTACCGGGTCCGGGAGAACTGGAGCAGGCGTACAAGGAGAACGAGGAAGAACTGGAGGCGATTAGAAATGAGTGAGAAGAAGAGCTTTAAGAATGCTTTAAACGACTGCCTGAATGAAGCGGTCGCAAAGGATGACAGCATCGTACTCGTCTCCGCGGACAGTGGTCCGAATTCCGGATTCAAGGAATTCATCACCGATCATCCGGAAAAGTATTTCGAGTGCGGTATCGCCGAGACAGCGGCAGAGAGCCTCTGTTCCGGACTTGCAACCACCGGCCTTACCCCGATCTTCTGCGCACCGTCGCCGTTCTCGGTAGGACGTGCCTATGAGTTCTTCCGTATTGACCTCGGTTATATGCGCCAGAACGTCAAGATTATCGGCAGAAACTGCGGCTTCTCCTACAACGACCTCGGACCGACCCATTATGGTCTGGACGACATCGCGCTGGTCAACGAGATTCCGGAAGTCATGATCCTCGCCCCGCAGGATGCGGATGAGATGGAACACTGCTTCAAGGCAATGCTCGAGCACAAGGGACCGGTCTATATGCGTGTGCACAACAACTCGCTGGTAGTTCCGGAAGAGAAGAGAGAGTTCGATATCAACAAGGCAGTCATCTACGAAGAGGGAGAGGACATTGCGATCATTTCCACCGGAAATGAGACCGAGTTTGTCTGGAAGGCTCTGGACGAGATCAAGGCAGCAGGCGTAAAGCCAACCGTGATTGGTATCCATACCCTGAGCCCGATCGATAAGGATGCGATCCGCCTGGCAGCAAAGACCGGCAAGGTCGTGACAGTCGAGGAACACTTCGCCAACGGCGGCCTCGGATCAATCGTAGCAAACGTCCTGGCTGAGGAGTGCCCTGCAAAGCTGAGAAAGATTGCGGTTCCGAACATTTACTGCACATCCGGCCCTTATGATGAGCTGTCTCATCTGTATGGACTGGATCCGGAAGGCATCGCGAAGACCGTTATTGAGTTTGCGAAAGAGTAAAGGAAAGGCAACTGTTTGAATCAGTTCTCCGGTCTTATCAACAGAGCAGCCGGAGAACAAACCGTATCTTAATGGAGGATATCATGAAGGATATAAAAGCTACGCAGAAGTTCGCCATGCAGATCCGTTATGAGGCGATCAACATGATGTACAGACACGGATTCGGCCATGTAGGCGGATCCCTGTCGATCGCAGATGCGATGGCAGTGCTGTACCAGGATGAGATGAAATATGACCCGGAGAACCCGAAGTGGGAAGGCCGTGACTTCCTGGTCATGTCCAAGGGACACTGCGGCCCGGCGCTTTACAGTGCGCTGGCACTGAAGGGCTTCTTCCCGGTGGAAGAGCTGCTTACGATCAACGACATCGGCACGAGGCTGCCGAGCCACTGTGACAAGAACAAGACCCCGGGTATCGACATGACGACGGGATCGCTCGGCCAGGGCGTATCCTGCGCACTTGGAATGGCGATGGGCCTGAAGACCCAGGGAAGGGACAACATGGTGTTCTCGATCATCGGCGACGGCGAGAGTCAGGAAGGCCAGGTATGGGAGACCATGCTGATCGCGCCG
>CADCOU010000007.1 GCA_902803155.1 uncultured Lachnospiraceae bacterium
CCGCGGCGGTTCTTTCCGACCGGATCCGGAGCTATGGCGTGATCCGGGATATCGTGATCGGCTCCACGGCGCTGGAGGCGCTCGCCCTGCTTGGGTTCTCGCTTTCGCGGGTATTCTGGAACCTCTGTATATGGTCCGTATGTCTCGGCTTCGGCCTGGGCATGGGAGTCACGCTTCTGTGCCGTATGCTGAGACGCGCAGGAAGGCGTTACGCTGAGATTGTGTTTGCAGGCGGGGCCCTGGGAATCACGGCAGGAGTCTGGATCCTTTCCCAGGTCTTTGCAAGAGGCGGAGGATGGCGTACATCCTGCCAGATCCTGGCAGTCGCACAGGTACTGCTGTGTCTGCTTCAGTTCTCTCTGAGAAGAAGAGGTCTCCGGGAGTCGGAAGAATCTGTCCGGAAACTGCAGAGGGAGAGGAACCGCATGAGAGCGGTCAGGAGACAGAAGAAGATCAGGGAAGACGGACCGCTGGATGAAAGATCTGCCCCGGCCCGTTTCCGTTCCCTTGCATGCACGTATCTTGCCTGCACGTTCTGCTCCGTTCTTGTTCTTGGCGCAGTGCTGTGGCCCGGGACCTGGCTTGTCTCCTCAGGAAGAGGCAATCTGCCATCTTCGGTATCGGTCATGATCGTATCGGGAGGCCTGGCAGCAGGCAGACTGCTCGCTTATGTGTTCCCGCTTCCGGGAAACAGAAAAGTACTTCTGTTCGGAGTATTTGCTGCCGCTGCAGCCGGTGTGGCGCTGGTACTTTCTGGTTCCGGTCTGTCCCTGCTGCAGGCAGAATTTCTTCAGTTTGCAATCGGCGCCGGCGCGGGTGAAGTGCTGCCGGTCCTGATCACGACGGAAGACGAGAGGCTGGATGAAGATGCGCAGGATTCCCTGTACGGATTGCTCCCGGCTTTTTATGCAGGGGCGCTGGCAGTGATCACGCCTCTTACGCAGGCCCTGGTGGGATGCGGACAGGAGAGGTGGTTTGCTCTGTGGCTTCTGACAGCGGCTGTTCTGATGACATTATTCCTTGCCGGTGCAGAAAGGCGCATTAAGAGGTAAAGGTGTTATGGATAGATATGTTATTACAATCTCAAGAAGGTTTGCCAGCAACGGACATGCGATTGCCGGAAGGGTGAGTGAGATCCTCGGCATCCCTGTATATGACAGGAGCTCTGTCGAAGCAAGAGTAGCCATGCTTCAGCCGGAGACGGAGGAAGTGTCAGACGATCTGGATCTTCAGGGAACCGGTGAGAGCGCAGTGAAGAGTGATGCAGGAAGAGGACTCCTGAGGGGACTGTTCCGGCGGGAGGTCAGGGAAGATATTCCGGATGAAGCCCAGATGGAGTTTGACCGGCAGTGTGATGCGATCCGTTCTCTTGCCGCGGAAGGCTCCTGCATCATAATAGGCCGGTGTGCGGATGAGATCTTCCTGAAGGATCCGGCAGCGCTTCACGTATTCATCTTTGCCACGGATGAAGTGCGGCTGAAGAACAGTATGGAAATGCTGCATACAGGTGAAGAGGAGGCGCTTGCGCTGATCCAGAACGAGGACCGCTCCAGGGAGAAATACAGGAAACGGTTTGCAGGGAATGCAGAAGATGAACTTGCCGGAAGACATCTTCTGCTTGATTCCGGAAAACTCGGAGTGGAAGAATGCGCAAAGATCATTGCCGAGGCTGCCGGGTACTTGTTCGGAGACACTTGAGTAAGCTATACTGAATGTGAACTCTGTAAGCGCGGGGAGATAAGGAATCAGAAAAGGGGGACAAGGAGATGAGATGTCCGTATTGTGCAAGTGAAGATACCAGGGTAACCGATTCCAGACCTGTCGAGGAGATGAATTCCATCCGAAGAAGAAGACAGTGTGATAAATGCGGCAAGCGGTTTACCACTTATGAGAAGATCGAAACGATCCCGCTGGTTGTGATCAAGAAGGATAATACGCGACAGCAGTATGACCGCAGCAAGATCGAGTCCGGCGTGATGAGGGCCTGCTACAAGAGGGCGGTCCCGATTGCTGATATCCAGGCAATGATTGACCGCATCGAAGCGGATATCTATAACCGCGGGACAGGTGAGATCAAGAGCTCTGAGATCGGGGAGATGATCATGGAAGGGCTGAAGGAACTTGATCCGGTCGCTTATGTCCGGTTTGCTTCCGTTTACCGCGAGTTCAAGGACGTGGGAACTTTCATGGAAGAGTTGAAGAAAATCATCAAGTGAGGTATGGATTGTGCGCAGACGTCTGGAAGAGCTGCTGAACGAGACATTTGAATATGCTGCTCCTCAGCTGCTGCTGACAGGAGATGTACCGGAAGGTGAAGTGCAGGAGGGTGGAATGCTCTCAGGCACTCTTTCTGTGTCCCATCCGGAAGGGAAGAAGATCAGAGGATTTGTCTATCCTTCAAACCCGCGTATGTCAGTCAGTGCACAGGATTTTTACAGTGCGTCTCCGCGTATCCGCTGGCAGTTGGATCTGACAGGGCTTCTGCCGGGCGAGAAAACCGAGGGGTCGATCACTTTCTGTACTGAACTCGGGGAACGGGAAGTGGCTTATTCCGTATCAATCCGTCCCGAGCCGCTGAAGACCTCTCTCCCGGATGTTCATGGACTGGCAGTGATGGCGGAGAAGGATTTTGACGCGGCGTGCGATGTGTTCCTGTCAGAAGGATTCGGAGAATCCCTTCTGGCAGACAGTTATGAGAACCAGACGCTGTGGAAAGCGCTGCGGGAGGAAGAAGTTCGTGAACATGCTCTGGAGGAATTTCTGATCGGTACCAGGCAGAAAGAACCGATTGAACTTTCTCTCTCTTCCGATACCAGGAAAATTGAAAATCCGGAGGGAACCGTTCTGGAACAGGTTACTCTGCAGAAGAGTACATGGGGATATCTGGAACTTGAGATCAGTTCGGATGCCAGATTCCTGCGGGTGGAAAAGAAACGGGTGAGCACTGCTGAGTTTATCGGGTCGAAGTGGGATCTCCGTTATATCATCGACGCTAATTTCCTGCACGCAGGACGTAACTGGGGCAGGATCACGGTACGGACCTGCTACCAGACACTTACGTATGAAGTATGTGCGGAAGTGAGGAGCGGAATAGACCTGCGCCCGCACCGGGTCCAGGGTGTTATGATCAGGAAAGCGGTCCTGCTCTATCTGGACTACAGGCTGGGGAGGATCGATCTGAAACAGTGGGCAGAGCGTACGACTTCAGTGATCGGAAGCTATAAGCGGGCTGGAGGAGAAGACATTCGTGCGGATCTTCTGTCGGTGTTTGTTATGCAGGCGGAGGGAAAGAGGTCATCCTCGGAGCGCGAACTTCACAGGATCGAACGGACGCAGGATGTTCTGAGCGATCCGGAAACCGAAGCGGCATGGCTGTACCTCTCCACTTTTTTTTCAAGAGATCAGGAGTATATTACACAGGTCAGAGGAAGGATCCGCATTCTGCATCTGGAGCACAGGTCTTCCTGGCTGATCCAGTGGCTGGCGTTTTATCTGCTTGAGGATGAGATGGGCGGGGATTCCGGAAGACTGGAAACGATCCTCCGTCATATCGAACGCTTCAGCTGCAGCCCGGTCCTGCTTCTTGAGGCTGTTCAGATTGCTCTGAAAAATCCGTTTCTGCTTCATGACTGGACAGGCGGAGCAAGGATGGTGGTGAACTTTGCCGTGAAGGAAGGCATAGCGGACGAGCGGCTTATCCTTCACAGCATGAACCTGATCCGCAGGAGAAACCGGTTTGATTCCGCCACATTCCGGATGCTTGCGCGCTGCTATGAGAGTACCCGGCTTGATGATGTGCTGGCAGTATGGACTCAGATGGCGATCATCGGGGAGAAGAAAGAGGAGAAGTATTTCAGTCTCTATCAGGCAGCGGTATCCCGTGACCTGAAGATCACCGGACTTTACGAATACTACATGGAAACCATGGGTGAGGTGCGTATTGAACAGATGCCGCAGGTCATCCGTCGTTTCTTTGTGATGAATGACGCCCTTGACTGGAGAAAAAAGGCGCGGATCTATCGCAACATGTCCGATTCTGCCGACAGTATTCCGCAGATTTTTGCGGCTATGCGTCCGCAGGTGGAGAAGTTTATCACCGATCAGATCCAGATGATGAGGATCAATGAAGACCTTGCGGTCCTGATCACGCGCTATCTGAACAGGCAGATGGTAACGGCATCCCTGGCCAGGAAACTGATACGGCTCCTGTTTACATTTGAAATAGACTGCAGGAGCCCTCTGATGAAGCGGGTCGTAGTCGCGGATACAAGACTTGGAAGGGTGCGGACGGTTCCGATCACAGATCACAGCGCACAGGTACAGATCTATTCCGAACAGTCCAGGATACTTCTGGAAGATGCAGACGGACACCGGTGTGCGTCCACTTCCCTGTATCTGGCGCGGCATCTTCTGGATGATACGAAGCTGCTCAATTTTTGCATCCAGGAGGCGGCTGATGATCCGCATCTGGTACTTTTCTTTGCACTGAATCCGAAATCACACCAGCCGATCACGCATCAGGCGCTGCGGTTCTTTCTGGATGCCGTAAGGCAGTCCGGCATTTCAGAGGATTACCGTATGCAGGTAAGGGCGTGGCTGCTGGATTATTATGATACGCATACCTCTGAAGAGACCATTGGCGCATTCCTCAGGGGGATCGATATTGATACGTATGTCAGCATTGACAGGAAAAAACTGCTGGCGCTCCTGACACAGGAGGGTATGTATGAGACTGCGTGGCCGGTGATCGAGAAATACGGTGCGGAAGGCGTGGATCTGAACATTCTGGTCCGAATCCTGTCCCAGACGGTCCTGGATAAGGATTATGAGGAGGACAGGACTCTTCTGGCTTTCTGTGCCGCTCTGTTTGAATCCGGCAAGGTGGAAGAACATCTGCTCTCTTATCTGTTGATGTACTATGACGGACCGGTCGGGAAAATGAAAGAGCTGTGGCGTCTGGGACAGGAGTATGGCCTGGATACCATGACGATTGAGAAAAAGATTCTCAGCATGATCATCTTCACCAGAGAGGGTAGTGAAGGAAGCGAGCAGATCTATCTTTCCTTCCGGAGGGCTCTGGGCAGCAGAAGACTGAGCCGTGCATATGTCATCCTGCGCTGTTATGAATACCTCGTGAAGGAGTTCCCTGTCATGGAGGCAATCTTTGAGGAATGCCAGAGAGAACACCGCAAGGGAAGCAGGCTGCCGGATGTATGCGGCCTTGCTCTTCTTCAGTATCTGAGCACAGTTCCGGAAATGAACCAGGAGCAGCAGGAGACTGCCGGGGAACTGCTTGCCTGGTATACCGGAAGAGGGATACGGTTTGCCTATTTCCTGAGATTTCCGCAGGAAATGATATCCGGCCTCGGGATCGAGGACAAGGTATTCTGCGAGGCGGTAGCGGACCCGAAGAGCAGTGTCAGACTGTTTTACAGGGATAAGCATGAGAACAATCCTTTCACGGAAGAAACCATGCGGGATGTATTTGAAGGGATCCGCGTCAGAGAATTTGTCCTTTTTGAGGATGAGGAGCTGGAATGCTATACCGTTGAGATCAGACCGGACGGGAGTTCGATCGTAAGCCCGCATCGTTATCTGAGATCCGGTCCGGTTCCCCGGAATCTGAAAGAGAGTCGTTACGGAAGAATCACTGCAATGTCGAAACTGCTGTCTGAAGGAGACCGGGAAGGGTTTACCGAGGCACTGAAGGAATACCGGCAGCTGGACAGCCTGACGAAAGAGATCTTTACACTTATGTAATTGTGAACTATGGAAGACGAGAAGAGTACACTAATCGGAATACAGATCTCAGGTGAGGGAGCGCAGATTACCTGGTATAACCGCAGCCTGGAAGAGCCGCAGACACTGTCTTTGCCCGGAGAGGGAGAAGATGGTCTGATTACTGTTCCGGCAGACGCCTGGAAAGGGGCTTTGAGAGGCGGAAGGTTTGGCATGCAGTCCCTTGAGAAGTTCATGGCCCGTCTGGTCGGGATGGTACCCGGAAGCCACGCCGGAGAAGACCTGCGTATATCGGTTACCGTTCCGAATCTCACGCAGGAACTTGGAGAACATCTCATCGCCAGCCTGGAAAGCCTGGGGATCGAACGCCGGAACCTGTTCCTTCAGGACTGGCGGACCAGTTTTTATTATTATGTTATCAGCATGAAGAAGGAGCTCTGGAGCGGAGATGTTGCTTTTATCCGGCTCCGGGACATGCAGATGAAGGGGAGCATCCTGCATATAGACCGCACAGTAAGGCCCTGGGTTGTGACAATTCAGGATGTTGCGACTGCGGATGTCAGCGACCATGTCCGGGGAAACCGGAGCGACGAGGACTGGAATAAAGAGCGGGACCGTATATTCTATGAGTTCCTCGGCAGACTGTTTGAAAGACGGAGTGTCACGACAAGTTACCTGTACGGGACTTATTTTGACAGAAGCTGGGCGGAACGCTCTTTTCAGTATCTGACCTTCCGCAGGCATGCATTTCAGGGGCAGAATCTGTTTTCGAAAGGCGCCTGTTACAGTCTGATGGTAAGACTGGGAATCCGACAGATTCCGGAGATGCTGTTTATGGGTGTCGATATGGTTACCCATAATATCGGGATGAGTCTCAGGGTGAAGGGGAGGGAGCAGTATCATATGCTCATCCCCGCAGGAGTCAACTGGTATGAGGCGCACAGCAGGATCGAGATGGTGCCTGATTCGGAAATGAGTGTCACCATCCTGACAACTCCCATGGAGGGAGGGGAGACTGTGGGAAGAGTGCTGAGGCTGGACCATTTTCCGGAGAGGAAAAACCGTGCGACGCGTCTTCGAATGTCCATCTATTTTTCTTCCGCACACCGCTGTGAGATAGAAGTCGAGGATCTTGGGTTCGGGGGAATAACACCGTCCAGCGGAAGGGTCTGGAAGAGACAGGTGATCCTATGAGTTTTGATCTTTGTACGGGAAAGAAAGCGGAGCATCCGTTCTTTATCGAGAGCATCGGGATCCGTATCTTTACGATTGAAGAATTGTGCTGGTTCCTTCACAACAACCTCTACCTGATCGACAGGAACGTCGCTTCAACGGAACTGGCCGAATGGGTGCGGGATGAACTTGGGCTGAAGACACTGGCGCGGAAACTGCTCGATGCAGTGGACCGTCCGGATCACGATGTCAGCTATTTTATTATGCCGGTCTTTCAGGAGATCGGATATCTGTCGCCGGAGGAAATGCGGCGGATGCGGGAGGAACTGACCAGGGTGCAGGTGCAGCCTGAGGATCAGCGTGCAAAGATCCGTGCGGATTATCTGGTGAGCGGAGGTCGTTGTGTCGCTGCAATAACAGCCTACCGGAGGATCTTAAGCAGGAAGGCGGAGGGTAATCTCGGAACGGCCTTCTATTCCTCTGTCTGGAATAATCTGGGCTGTGCATATGCACAGCAGTTCCGCTTTAAAGAAGCCGCGGACGCATTCCTCGAAGGCTGGAAACTTGCACAGACAAGAGAACTGATGCGCAGATACGTCAGTACGCTGCCGCTCTTCCTGTCAGACGAAGAGTATCGTGAAAAACTCAGTTCCATCGGGGCTGACGGCATGCTGATCGGAAAGATCCAGGAATACAATGCTTCCGTTGCCAGGGAAGCGGAAGAGAAGATCGCGTCCAGAAGGAATCCGGGTGAAGATCCGGAAAAGGAGCTGGAACACCTGAAGAATGAATACAGAAGAGGAGCCTTCAGCTGATGAGCGGAATAATAAGGAACTCTATCCGCATAGCCGCGGCGGTTCTTGTTGCTGCAACAGGGACTGCGGCGGCAGTATTCTCTCAGTGTGATACCTGGCGGGCGGAGAGCATACAGGATCAATTCAGTGAAGAGCACATGCGGGTCACAATCCCCGGCATGGAAGAGAGCTGTACGATCCTGTGGATCTCGGACATGCATATCTGCAGTTATCCGGAGGATCCGGATGTAACGGAAGAGAATATGCCGGCAGCGCAGGAGAGATATGAACTTCTTCGGGATGACGTCGGCAGCACATCCCTTGAAAACTGGGATTATCTTAGCGCATCTGTTGATTCTTCCGGTGCAGACTATGTGGTGTTCGGGGCAGATATGGTCGACTACGCTTCGCAGGCGAACCTGGATGCACTCCGGGAGGGATTGGAGAAGGTCCGGATTCCGTGGATGTATATCCGGGCAGATCATGACTACGGACGCTGGTTCACAGATATGGGGATTAAAGAGATGCGGAAGCTCCACCGGAAGATCGCGCCGCAGAATAAGATATGGGTGCAGCGGTTTGAGGCATTTACCATAGTGGGCCTGGACAACACCACGACTGCCGTCACGGAGGAGACACTGCAGCAGTTTACGGAAATATGCGAAGAAGGAAAGCCCGTGATACTGTGCACGCATGTTCCGATCGATCAGAGAAAGAACGTCAGTGTCTCCGGACAGTCAGGAGCATTGGGGGAGAATGTCACGCTTGCGGAGGCTTCCCGGGCAGGTTGGGGAGACCGGGTACTGTGCTGGGGAGAGGGCGATGAATACGACGCATCTGAAGGTACCGTTATGGGAAGGCTTATGGATCTCATCTATGCCCAGGACAGTCCGGTAATTGCGGTGCTTGCAGGCCATCTTCATCTGTCCTGGGAAGGAAACCTGACCGATACCTGCGTCGAGCATGTATTTTCAGCGGCATATGAAAAGCATATAGGAATCATTACGGTAAGCGGGTAAGAGTTGCGCGGGAAGGCGCAATACGCTATAATCCACTTGTTTTGCTGTAGAATGGAGTAACGAGGAAAACTGATTTGCATAAGAACGGTTATGGAATATTCGACACTGCCCAGCTTCTGGATGAACCCAGGGAGGAATGCGGTGTTTTTGGCATGTATGATTTCTCGGGTAAGGAGGATGTCGCCCCAACGATCTATTACGGTCTTCTTGCCCTGCAGCACAGAGGGCAGGAGAGCTGCGGCATTGCCGTAAGCGATACGGACGGTCCGAAAGGAAAAGTCCGGAGCCGGAAGGGCATGGGACTTGTCAACGAGACATTCGAAGAAGATGATCTGGAGAATCTGAACGGAAATATCGGCGTAGGACATGTCCGGTATTCCACGGCGGGAGCCAGCACGATTGAGAATGCACAGCCTCTTGTCCTTCAGTATCTCAAGGGTACGCTGGCAATGGCTCACAATGGCAATCTGATCAACTCTCCGGAGCTGACGAGGGATCTGTCCAGGACCGGCGCAATCTTCCAGACGACGATCGACTCAGAGCTGATCGCATACGAGATCGCGAAAGCACGTATTAACACCCGGTCAGTCGAGGAAGCGGTATCCAGGGCAATGGAGAAGATAAAAGGTTCCTACTCCCTGGTCATCATGAGTCCAAGGAAACTGATCGGAGTCAGGGATCCGTATGGATTTCGCCCGCTGTGTATCGGGAAGAGGGGAAATGCGTGGATCCTCGCGTCCGAATCCTGTGCGCTTGATACGGTCGGGGCTGAGTTTGTACGAGATGTGGAGCCTGGAGAGATCATCACGATTTCCCCTCGGTTCGGAGTACATTCGGACAGGAGTCACTGCTTCAGGAATTCGAAGACTGCAAGATGCATCTTTGAATATATTTATTTCGGAAGAGCGGATTCCGAGATCGATAAGGTCTCGGTATACAATTCCAGGATCCTCGCCGGCAGGTACCTTGCACAGGACAGTCCTGTGGATGCTGATCTTGTCATCGGAGTTCCGGAATCCGGCAATGTCGCTGCACTCGGTTTCAGCATGGAGAGCGGGATCCCGTTCGGACAGGGCTTCGTTAAGAACGGGTATGTGGGGCGGACCTTTATCAGACCCTCCCAGCACAGCCGGGAAGCAGCAGTCCGCGTAAAACTGAACCCTCTGCGTCAGGCAGTGGAAGGGAAACGGGTCGTTATGATCGACGATTCCATTGTCCGCGGAACGACCAGCGACAAGATTGTCCGGATGCTTCGGGATGCCGGTGCAACCGAAGTTCACATGAGGGTCAGTTCACCGCCGTTCCTGTATCCGTGTTATTTCGGGACGGATGTTCCGGAGAGAGAGCAGCTGATCGCTTATCGGAGATCCAGCGAAGAAGTCTGCAGCATCATCGGCGCGGACAGCCTGGATTACCTGAAGATGGAGAGGCTGCCCCAGATCGTGAACAACCTGCCGATCTGCACAGGGTGTTTCAGCGGAGAGTATCCGATCGCTCCGCCGGAGGAAGACATCCGGGGTGATTACGAACGATAAGCATGCATACGTGTAGATGCACGGCTGAGGGTTGCCCGTTAAGGCCGACATGTCGTGCGCAGTGCAGTCTCACAAGAACCTTGCCTGCGCGGAGCGACCACGCATCTATAGGAGCGGGAGCGCAGGCAGATGGATTCGCTGTGAGACAAGCGGAGCAGACAAAGTCGGCCGTACGGACAATCCTCAGCCGTACATCATACCTGGATATGCAGCAAAGAATCTGGAGGACAATATGAATTACGACGGATATACCAGCCCGCTGTCCCAGCGCTATGCATCAAAAGAAATGCAGTATCTCTTCTCGCAGAACAAGAAGTTCCGCACCTGGAGAAAACTGTGGATCGCGCTGGCGGAGACAGAAAAGGAACTGGGTCTGCCGATTACAGAGGAGCAGATCGATGAGCTGAAGGCTCACCAGGATAATATCAATTACGAGGATGCCGAGGCCAGAGAGAAGGTCGTCCGCCACGATGTCATGAGCCATGTATTTGCGTACGGACTGCAGTGTCCGAAGGCAAAGGGCATCATTCATCTCGGAGCCACCTCCTGCTATGTCGGTGACAATACCGATATCATCATCCTTCGCGACGCACTGGACCTGGTGCACCGCAAACTGGTCAATGTGATTGCGAAACTTGCAGAATTCGCAGAAGCCTGGAAGGACCTTCCGACACTTGCATTTACCCATTTTCAGCCGGCGCAGCCGACTACGGTCGGGAAGCGTGCCACGCTCTGGATCAATGAGTTCATGATCGATCTGGAGGATGTGGAGTATGTGCGCTCCACCCTGAAGCTTCTCGGCTCCAAAGGGACGACCGGTACGCAGGCTTCCTTCCTGGAGCTGTTTGACGGGGACAATGAGACGGTCGATAAGATCGATCCGATGATCGCGGAGAAGATGGGTTTTCCTTCCTGCTATCCGGTCTCCGGGCAGACCTATTCGCGCAAGGTGGATACCAGGGCCCTGAACGTGGCTGCAGGAATCGCCGCGAGTGCGCACAAGATGTCCAACGACATTCGCCTGCTGCAGCATCTGAAGGAAGTGGAGGAACCATTTGAGAAGTCACAGATCGGTTCGAGCGCCATGGCGTACAAGCGTAATCCGATGCGCTCGGAGCGCATCGCTTCTCTGTCGCGCTATGTGATGGTGAATGCGCTCAATCCCGCAATCACCAGTTCCGTACAGTGGTTCGAGCGGACCCTGGATGATTCGGCGAACCGCAGACTGTCCATCGCGGAAGGATTTCTTGCGGTCGACGGAATCCTGGATCTCTGCCTGAATGTCACGGACGGACTGAAAGTGTACCCGAAGGTGATTGAGAAACATCTTCGCTCGGAGCTGCCGTTTATGGCGACCGAGAATATCATGATGGATGCAGTCAAAGCCGGCGGAGACAGGCAGGAGCTCCACGAGAAGATCCGCGCGCTGTCCATGGAAGCAGGCAGGGCGGTCAAGGAAGAGGGCCGTGAGAATAACCTGCTGGAACTGATTGCGGAAGATCCGGCGTTCCCGATGGACCTGGAGGATCTCGGAAAGACCATGGATCCGGCCGCATATGTTGGCCGGGCGCCTTATCAGGTCACGAAGTATCTGGATGAAGTGATCCGTCCGATGCTTGATAAGAATAAAGAAGAACTGGGAGTGACTGCTGAGATCAGCGTGTGATCAGGTGCGGCAGGACAGGAGACGTCGGGCAGGATGTCCGGTCAGGAGGTTAGTATGGTACAGGCAGTAGTAGGTGCAAACTGGGGAGATGAAGGCAAGGGAAAGATCGTAGACACGCTTGCCGACCGTGCCGATATTGTTGTCCGCTACCAGGGCGGCGCAAATGCAGGCCACACTATTGTCAATAAATACGGCAAATTTGCTCTGCATACGCTGCCGAGCGGAGTCTGCCATCCGGAGTGCGTCAATGTGCTGGGCAACGGCGTCGCGCTGAACATTCCTCTGGTGGTAAAGGAAATCAGCGAGCTGGTCTCACGGGGAGTACCGGAGCCGAAGGTTCTGATCTCTGACCGTGCCCAGGTCGTCATGAGTTATCATATCAACTTTGACGCCTATGAAGAGGAACGTCTTGGAGGAAAGAGCTTCGGATCCACGAAGTCCGGCATAGCGCCGTTCTTCTCTGATAAATATGCCAAGATCGGTTTTCAGGTTTCGGAACTGTTTGACGATGAGATCCTCGAGGATAAGGCGGAACGGATCTGCACGCTTAAGAATGTCATGCTTGAGCATCTGTATCACAAGCCGCTTCTGAACAGACAGGATCTCATGAATGAATTGCATGAATACCGCGACGCAGTGAAGCCGTATGTCGCAGACACAGCGTCATTCCTGCAGAATGCTGTCAGGGAAGGAAAGACCATCCTGCTGGAGGGACAGCTCGGGACGATGAAGGATCCGGACCACGGCATCTATCCGATGGTCACATCTTCCCCGACACTGGCCGGGTATGGTGCGATCGGAGCCGGTATACCTCCCTATGCGATCGAAAAGATCGTCACCGTTACCAAAGCCTACTCATCTGCAGTCGGAGCGGGCGAATTTGTCTCCGAGATCTTCGGTGATGAGGCGGATGAGCTGAGACGGCGCGGCGGCGACGGCGGCGAGTATGGTGCGACGACAGGCCGCCCGAGAAGAGTCGGCTGGTATGATATCGTTGCTTCCAGATATGGCTGCCGTCTGCAGGGTGCTACCGATATAGCGTTTACCGTGGTGGATGCACTGGGGTATCTGGACGAGATTCCTGTCTGCACCAGCTATGAGATCGACGGAGAAAAAACGGATGAATTCCCGACTCTTTCCGGTCTGAAGAAGGCGAAACCGGTCTGGGAGACGCTTCCGGGATGGAAATGCGATATCCGCGGGATACGAAAGTATGAAGAACTTCCGGAAAACTGCAGGAATTACATCGAATTCATTGAAGAGCGCCTTGGATTCCCGGTTACCATGGTCTCAAACGGTCCCGGCCGTGATGATATTATCTACCGCGAGAGTACTCTGAAGAAATGAAACAGACTCCGGATGCCGACTGACCGGTATCCGGAGTTTAGATTCCATGGAGAACATCAATTATGAAAATCATGCTGCTTGCAGGTGCAGCGCTGGTTCTGCAGCTCTTTCTGTTCCTGTGTACGGGATCTGTCGTCATGCGTGTGAGAGGACAGAAGGAATACTCATTCAGCAGCGCTCTGCTCATCGGGTATTTTACATATTTCGGCATCTTTGAAGTGATCTGTCTTCTGTGCGAAGTGGCTCTGTTTCCGCTGCGGACCCTGACACTGATCATGGCTGTCTTCGCAGCGGCGGCGATCCTCCTCGGACTTTTCTGCGGATACCGCAGCTGGACAGAGAGCATGAATTCACTGCGCTACCGCCTGAAACTGCACGGGCCGGCACTGGCTTTTGTTCTGCTTGCGCTTGCAGCGGCGCTTCTTTATGTGATCCTGTATTCGGATGCCTCTGCAGACTCGGGGTGGTATGTGGGGACTTCAGCAACAGCGCTTGCGACCGATACAATCGGGAGATTTGATCCTTCCACAGGGACGAGGGTGCTGCGTTTTCAGGCGCGGTACGCCCTGAACTGTTATCCGTATCACAGTTCCGTGATCTGTTCACTGGTCAGGGGGCTCCCGGTCATCGTTCAGGTAAGGAGCGTGATGAGCTCTATCAATGTACTGATCAGTTTTCTGTCCGTTTATTATCTGGGACGGGTGCTGTTTCCGGACAGTGCGCTGAGAGGAGAAAAGATCCGTTCCATCCGGGAAAGACCGGGCAGTATCACACGCCGCAGGGCGGACCTGTTTGTGATCGCAGTGTTCTTTGTGAATGTGTTCTCTTCCACGATCTATCTGCCCGGTATCTTTCTGTTCGACCGTTCCTATGAAGGAAAGTCCATCATTCTGAATGCAGTACTCGTAACGGTACTGTCGATTTCGGTGATTCTCTGGCGGGAAGAAGATGAAGGCCATTATCCGTTCCGGACCATGTTCTGGGTGATGGCTGCCGGAGTCTGTTTCTCCGCCAGCAGTCTCATGGCTCTGATTCTTGCAATGGCCGCAATACTGCCTCTGATCGCAATCCGCAGCAGGTGGAACCTGCTGATTCCGCTTCTGCTGGGGAATCTTCCGGTCATCGTATGGGCAGTCGTCTATTATCTGATACAGCATGGAACCATTGTGCTGCAGACATGGAGGTGATTGAATGGGGGGCGTGACAGTCAGAGAATACGGGCTTTCATTTGTCAGGGTCTGTCTGCAGAAATATATCGGAAAGAGCTGGCCTTTCCTGCTGATCTTTCTGGCGGGGATCGCTGTCTCGATCCTGCTCAGCGTGAGAGGGAAAAGGAGGGACAATCCGCTGGAAGTCGTGACAGTGGACGGAAACGACCGGAACATGAACTACGGTGAGCCGGACTATGAGGAGGACGAGAACGGGGGGAGCACTGCAAAAATGTTCCTGTCTGTTTTCCTGATATGCGCGGTGACCGTCTGCAATCCATTCCTGGTCAGGGCGCTGATTCCGAAACTGGGGATGACAGCAGTGTATTACCGTTTCTTCTGGGTGATTCCGATCACGTTCGGCGCGGCTTATTATCTGACTGCCGCTCTTATCCGGGTCCGGAACAGAGTGCTGCGTATCCTGGCTGCGCTGGCTGCGGCAGTGGCCCTGGCATGCATTATACCGGTCAATCCCGGACTGCTGAACCTGAAACTCCCGACCAATGTATACAAGGTGGATGGAGCGGTTCCGGTTCTGTGTGAAGCAATTCATGCGGATTTTGAGACGACTGCAGCGTACCGGAAGGCGCTTAAGAGAAGTGAGGCCAATATCGACCGCAATTCGGAAAAGTGGCTGAGATGGCAGGCCGGGCAGTATCCGCTCTGCGTATTTCCTTCACAGATTGAATTTGCGGTGCGTCAGTACGATCCGACGATCAGGCTGCTGTTCAACCGCAATCTGCGGCTGTATTACGAAGGAAACCGTACCACCGGAATCACCTATGATGAGACCAAGGTACGGTACCAGAGAAGGGCACTTATCCTGGACGCCATGTACGGCCGTGACGAAAGTATCACGACAGAAAGTTTTCAGGAGGCAATGGAAAAGACCAGGACGAAGTACCTGGTTGTGGAGGAGAATCTGGCCAACGGAGGTTTTCTGACCGGGGCAGGCTGCACGCAGGTTGGCGTGACGGCAGGATATACGATATTCCGGTACGGAGACTGACAGAGATGCTGAGCCGGTTCTGTGAATGCCGGGATGGACGGTTCACGAACCGCTTCCCGGATTGTCCTTTTGTTTTTTGTCGCGGGCTGCCCTGTCGAATTCATCCCTGACAGGTTTCCCGGAAACGACCCTGCCCACCAGCAGAATCCCGTAGATCAGGACCGGGACCAGGACAGAGAGAACGATAAATGCCGTCAGCAGTTTCTGCGGGGCGCCGGTCACGGCGATGACGAGGGTAGCGATCCATATGCCTGCAACAAGGATCACACCGGCGAGTGCCATAATCCGTTTCAAGATATTCATGGAAACCATCCTTTCCGGAGCTTATCTCTGCAATTTACAGAAGACTCCCGGGGAGACATGCACCGTCCGCGCGGGAACACCTGAAACTGCGATGTGTCTGCGACAGTGTACCATATCCGGAGGCGGCGGACAATCATGGGACTCTTGAAGCCGGGGAGAAGATACGATATACTGATGCAGTCCGTGTTTGGAACACAGGTTCAGGACCCGGGACGGAATGACCCGCATCATGGGTGGGAGACAGATCATTAATTTAAGAAGTAAGAGGTAAATAAGAATGGCTTTACTTGAAGATTGGAGAGCATATGCTTACGACCAGCAGACTGACAAGAACAGGATGCAGGAATTCTGGGACGAGTATTTCGAGAAGGAAAAGGGCGTTTACGCGCAGCTTCTGGAGAATCCGGACGAGGAAGTAAAGGGGACCGTAAAGGAACTTGCCGATAAGTACGGACTCGACCTGAGGACGATGACGGGATTCCTGGACGGGATCAATGATTCCCTGAAGGAGAAGAACCCCATCGATACGATGGATGAAGATACGGAAGTATCTCTTGCGTTTGATAAAGAGATGCTATATAAGAACATGGTCGACGCGAAGGCGGAATGGCTGTATAACCTGCCTCAGTGGGAGAAGATTTACGATGAGGAGACCAGGAAGCAGTTCTATCTGGAAGCCAAGAAGATGAATACGGTCGTAAAGCCCAGGAAGATCGGCCGCAACGAGCCCTGCCCCTGCGGAAGCGGGAAGAAGTACAAGCAGTGCCACGGCCGCACGAAGGAACTGGAGGCGGAACTTCAGGAGATGCTTGCGGCGAAGGAGCAGGAAGGGGCATAAGGCTTCTGTTTTCAAAACTTCGTCGTGCGGATTCCAGTGACTTCAGGCGACGCATAGGAGCCACAACGAAATCAGAGGATTCTGTGGTTCTGCAAGTTATGAGAGAAAAAACTAACGTGGAGGGAGGTGACCCATGATTATGATCACTGCGATCATAGGAGGCGCCTGCCTCCTTTATTATGCGGCCATGGCGCTCTATGCAGGAGCAGATGTGAACTTCGGATGGTTCTGGATCGCGCTGGGAGGGGCATTTCTGATGGTCTTTCTGTCGGGAAGATCCTCAAACAGGGCGCTTGTCCTGACAGGGCGGATCCTGTTGGTCCTCCTGATCCTGGGACTTCTGGTTCTGGCCGTCATGAGCATACAGGTCTGTTCAGGCATGCGGCAGAGGGATGACATCAGGACGGATTATGCGATCTTGCTCGGAGCCGAGGTAAAGGGGAACCGGCCTTCCAGGTCCCTGCTGATGAGACTGCAGAAGGCGGAAAGCTACGCCCTGGATCATCCTGATACGATCCTGATCCTCTCCGGAGGACAGGGGAGAGGCGAAGATATCACGGAAGCACAGTGCATGTACGAATATCTTACAGGGAAAGGGATCTCCGAAGACCGGCTGATCCTGGAAGAGAGATCCACGACCACCAGGGAGAACCTCATCTTTTCGGACGAGCTGACCGGATGCGCAGGAAAGACCTGCGGGATCATCTCCAACAGCTTCCATATCCGCCGTGCCCTGCTGCTTGCAGGAGAAGCAGGCTATCGGGATCCGGTCGGGATACCTGCGAAGTCAGATCCCCTTCTTCTGGTACATCTTGTAGTGAGGGAAGCGGCGGCTCTGACCGTCATGAAACTGAAGGGGGGATTCTGATGGATTATAAGTATGACTTTACTTCGATCATGGACCGGCACGGGAAGGATGCCTATGCATATGACGGAGTCGGCGGGAATAAATGGCATACCGAACCGAAGCCTCCGAAAGACGGGTTTGACTTCATCCCAATGTGGGTGGCGGATATGAACTTCCCGACCTGCCCGGCGGTGACGGATGCGATCATAGAGAGAGCGAAACATCCGGCGTACGGGTATTTCGATATCCCGGATAACTGGTATGAATCCATCATCCGGTGGCGGCAGGGGGCGCCATCAGACGCTGACTGCACCACTCCGCACGCCGGACTGAAGCGGGAACACATCGGCTATGAGAACGGAGTACACGGCTTTGTCACCAGCGCAGTCCGGGTTCTGACCAGACCGGGGGAGAACATCCTGCTGCACAGTCCGAATTATGTCGGGTTCCGCAGCGATACCTGGGGCCAGGGGCGGAATTGTGTCTTCAGTCCCCTGGTACTGGATGCGCAGGGGATCTGGCGCATGGACCTGTCCGATATGGCCCGGAAGATCGAGGAAAATGACATTCACGTCATGATCTTCTGCTCTCCGCAGAATCCGTCCGGAAGAGTCTGGGAGAGGGGCGAACTGGAAGCGATGATGAAGGTACTGGAGAAGTACCGGGTCGATGTCATCTGTGATGAGATCTGGGCAGATCTGACATTTGAGGGACATCCCCACGTCCCGCTTCAGGATGTGAGCCCATACGCCAGGGAACATGTGCTTGCCGCATACGCACCCGGCAAGACCTTCAACGTGGCAGGACTGGTCAGCGCCTACCACATTATCTACGACGATGAGCTGCGCAGGAAAGTGACGCAGGAAGGGGAACAGACCAATTACAATTCCATGAATGTGCTCTCCATGCATGCCATGTGCGGAGGCTATTCTGAGACGGGCAGGGAATGGCTGCATGAGCTGAACAGCGTACTGGAAGGGAACGGTTCGTATGCGATGGACTTCATGCAGGAGCACTTCGCCGGCATCCTCGCCGCAAGGCCGCAGGGCACCTACATGATGTGGCTCGATCTATCGGAATACCTTGAGACATCCGGGAGAACCCTGGATGAAGTGATCCGTGCAGGATGGGATGTCGGCGTCGGCTGGCAGAGCGGTGTGCAGTTCGAAGGGCCGGCCCACATCAGGCTGAATCTTGCTTCTCCGCTGTCCATGATACAGGAAGCGTTTGAGCGGATGAGAAAACACGTATTCCTGTAATTCTTCAATCATTTCTCTCTTAAGTATTTTTTCCTTGACAGGAAACAGTTCGGGATTTATATTCTAGGTGTACTAGTAATGGTAGTACACATAATACAAAGGAGAGTATAATGTTTCAGATAGATCCGTTGAACAGGACGCCGGTTTACGAACAGCTGATCCGGCAGACAGAACGCTTTGTTCTGACAGGGGTATTCAAACCACTGGACCAGGTTCCGTCAGTACGGGCACTGTCGATGGAACTGAGCGTGAACCCGAATACGATCCAGAAAGCCTACAGCCAGATGGAAGCAGCCGGGATCCTGCAGTCAGTTCCGGGAAGAGGACGCTTTGTCACGGAAAATGCAAAGGAGATCATCGGCAGGCAGAGAAGAGAGCAGCTGAACCTGCTCCGGGAGAGACTGCGGGAGTTTTCCGTAGCGGGCATCACCCGGTCAGAGATCGAGGAATGCCTGAACGAAGTGTATGGAAGAAAGTGAGTATCCGGTTGGAAATGGAGTAAATCATGATAAAGACGGAAAACATAAGAAAAAAGTTCGGAGATAAAGAAGCCCTTGGAGGAATCTCGTGCAATATTCCGGATGGCAGTATCTATGGCCTGGTCGGATCGAACGGAGCGGGAAAATCAACCCTGCTGAGAGTCCTGTCTGGGGTCTACAGTCCGGATGAAGGATCGGTGACGATCGACGACGAACCGGTCTGGGAGAATCCGGGAATAAAAAGGAAGGTCGCGCTGGTTGCGGATGAAGTTTATTTCCCTGCAGGATCCACGATCAGGCGGATGGCGAAACTGGCGGAAGCAGCCGATCCTGCCTTTGACCGGGCCAGGCTGAACTACATGGCAGATCTCCTGCATCTGAATCCGGATGCTCCGCTGGGGAGCTTTTCGAAAGGGATGAAGAGACAGGCGGCGATCGCACTGGCTCTGTGCCGCAGGCCTCAGTACCTGTTCCTGGACGAGGCGTTTGACGGACTGGATCCTGTGATGCGGCGTCTGGTGCGCGGGCTGATCGCGGAGGAGATCCTGGACCGTCAGATGACAGCTGTGATCACATCCCATTCTCTCAGGGAACTCGAGGATACCTGCGACACGATCGCGCTCCTGCACAGAGGAGGGCTGGTTCTGGAAAGCGACACCGGAACACTCAAGACCAACCTGTTCAAGATCCAGGTTGCGTTTGAAGAAGACTTCGATGAGAAAAAGTTTGAAGGGATCAATATCCTGAACTATAAAAAGAGCGGATCTGTCGCGACGCTGATCATAAAAGGCGACAGCAGCCAGGCGGCGTCTGTGATCCGGGAGATGGATCCGATCCTGATGGATATCCTCCCGCTGAGCCTGGAGGAAGTTTTCACCTATCAGATGGAAGCGCTTGGCTACAGCTTTACTGCGCAGGGACTGGAATTTGCGGATGAACCGGCCTGATTACGGTGCCGGATGTGACCATAAAGACATGTTGTACGGCAGACGGAGGGTACAGAGCTGTCTGCATGAGAAGAGGGAATAGATAAGATGACTGAGATGACAATGAGTATGGATATGACACAGGGAAATACTCTGAAGAGATCTTCCGTGTACAGGGAAAAAAGGTTTCCTGATACTGCGATGATCGCGGAAGGGATGCGCAGGACCAGGACACTTGCACTGATCATGGGAAGTGTTGTATGGGCGGCGGCAATACTGGTGCCGCTGATGAGGATCGGAAGTTATGATGCGGCAGTCAGGCCTGTTCTGTACGGACCGATCCAGATCAACCCGCTGCTCCTTCTGAGCTTTACCGTGTTCGCACCGATCCTGACGCTGAAAGCTTTTGACTTTCTCGACAGCAGGGCGGGGAGTGACCTGTTCCATTCCATGCCGGTGAAACGCCGGACGCTTGCGGCAAACTTCCTTGCAGCGGAATCGATATGGCTTGTCATTATCATCGGGGGAAGCATGCTGCTCTCCTCTGTCTGCTGCAAAATACTTTATCGCTCCATCACACTGGATACCACATATCTGTGGATCTGCTTCCTTCAGATGCTTGCGGCCTCTGTCCTTGTGGAAATGAGTGTATTCCTGGCGATGACCGTGACCGGAACATTCCTGACAAATATCGTGACGGCTCTCGGCCTGATCTTCGTACCGAGGATCCTGATCATCGCAGCCGGTGAGATGCTGAGTCAGCTGGTGCCGATGATCAGCACGAGACACCTTCCGCTGCTGTTTACGAACAGGCTGAATATTGTGACCGGGCTGGTCTTCGGAGCCCTTCAGGGGAGATCTTTCTATGGGGAAGCCGGGCCGCTCTATTATGCCCCTTCGGTCCTGTATACATTTCTCCTGGCTGCAGTCTATGCGGCAGCGGGATGCGTGCTCTTTGTGCGCCGTCCCTCTGAAACTGCCGGATGCTCCGCACTTGGAGAGAAGCTGCAGAGCGTGATCAGGATCGGGATCGGGTTTATCATATCGATCCCTGCAGCGATGGCGGTCTGCACCGGTTTCCCGCTGTACGACGGAACCTCCGCGATATCGGAACTGACCATACTGGTCACGGTGCTTCTGGCCGCTTTCGGATCCATGTTCCTCTATGAGTACCTGAGTGCCCACCGTCTGCTGACCTGGAAAAAACTGATGACGGGTATCCTGGTGATCCTGCTGCTGGATGCAGTCTGGATCGCGGGAGGGCGTCTGATGGCACGCATCTGTTCTTCCGAGAGGATCGAAACGGATCAGATCGAGTCAGTGACATTTCCGGAAACAGGGTATATGTCTCCGTCTCACCTGTTCTCTGATATCAGCGGCTATGACCAGTCCTGGTGGGGGGAAGATCTCAGCGGACTGCCGATGACAGGGGAGGAGATACGTAAGATCGTCTCCCTGCGCCACGACCAGACGGCCGGCGAAACAGAACTCCGGGACGAAGTGGAGATACTGGATGG
The DNA here is from genome assembly GCA_902803155.1 of uncultured Lachnospiraceae bacterium. Classification (GTDB taxonomy): domain Bacteria; phylum Bacillota; class Clostridia; order Lachnospirales; family Lachnospiraceae; genus Porcincola. The sequence continues at coordinate 21,660 of CADCOU010000007.1, forward strand.
AACAAATGCGGCAGAAGTAAGCTCTGATATATATCACGAACACTATAATATTGAGACCAGGATCCGGCTGAAGGGCGGAAAGGAAGTATACCGCTATCTGGAA
>CADCOU010000008.1 GCA_902803155.1 uncultured Lachnospiraceae bacterium
CTGCAGGATCGAACCGTCTCTGAGAGGAGCAAAAGCTCCGGAATCCTTCCAGTTCGTCCGGAACGGATTCTTCTGCGTAGACTCCAAACTGAGCACGGAAGAGAAGCCGGTATTCAACCGGATCGTTTCGCTGAAGTCATCGTTTAAGCTGCCGACGCAGTGAATGCCCTGATCAGCGGCTTCGGTTTGATACAGGATTATATGGAAAGGAATACGATGGAAAGCCGGTTCTTTGACTGCATCACAGAATTTATCTTTCTGGAAGACAAACCGGAGAAGGCTGACGTCATCTTTGTGCCCGGAGGTAATTATCCGGACAGCGCGAAGAGGGCGGCAGCCCTTTTTCTGGATGGGTATGCGCCGTATGTACTTCCGAGCGGCAGGTACGGAAAAATCGCGGGTCATTTCACAGGAGACCCGGCTTATCGGACAGAGTGGGAATACCTGAGGGATATCATGCTTGACTCAGGAGTCCCGGAGAGCGCGATCCTGAAAGAAGACCGTGCGACATTTACGTGGGAGAATGCGATCTGTTCCAGGCATGTTCTGGAAGAGATGAATCTGACCGTCGGGAGCGCGATCATCGTGTGCCAGGCGTTTCATGCCAGACGCTGCCAGATGTATTACCGCGAACAGTTTCCGGATGTAAAACTGATGATATGCCCGGTAGTTACCAGGGATATCACGAGGGAAAACTGGTTCCTTGATGAGGAAAAGATCGATATCGTACTCGGTGAGATGGAGCGCTGCGGCAATCAGTTTCACCGGATCATGAAGGATAAGATAAAGGATCCCCGGCCGGCAGACGGCTCCCTGATCCACTGGCAGAGCTGAGCGCTTTTATCCGGGATGATGAAGGAACGGGCTGACACAGGATCAGAGGAGGGCAGGTACTGCGTAACGGTGCAGGTCCCCGGAGTCAGAAGAGAGCCGGGACAGCGAACCGGCGCAGGAGCCCGAGGATGATCAGGTGTCCCGGGTAGAAGAAATAGAAGATGTAGCGAAGCTTCAGTCCGCGTTTTCCGTTATAGAAATAACACAGGATGAAAGAGAGCGGTGCGAACCTTTCCCATGCGATCGATGCGGCTCCGGCCATGCACTGGTAGACCCGGTAATCATGGAACATATAGAGCATGGCGACGAGGAAGACTCCCTTGAAGTTGTAATCCGTCCTCAGGGCATCCGCCAGGTACATGCAGGATGCAAGAGCAGCCAGCTGGATGCAGGGCATCTCCCTGAGAGAATCCAGCATCCATATGCAGATGAGCGAGATCAGAAGAGTAAAATATACATTCTGTTTATTCCAGTACGGAACGGAACTTTTAAGCGCAAAATCAAACGGGAACTCTGAGATCAGGGCGAACAGGAAGAGCCTCTCCGCGTATTTTCGTACCGACCTGGTATGGAAGAATCCTTCGACCAGGAGAAAACAGAATACAGGAAACGCAAGACGCCCGATGCCTCTCATTGTCTGATAGAGCATACAGAGCTTCCGATACAGCTGATAATCCGTCGTACGAAGACCGCTCTGTGCGATCACCGTTGCCAGTACTGCTGCGGCCGTGTGGTCGATCAGCATGGTGAAGATCGCAAACAGTTTGAGCGTACTTCCGGAAACTCCGTATTCAGATCCGATCCGTCTGTCCTTTTCCATGGGGCAATCATATCACTGCGGCAGTGGTCCGTCAAAGCATTATGCGCAAAGCAGGCCTGACAGAGCCCTGCTTTTTTTCTGTTTTGTGATATAGCGTTTCATACAGAACATATATTATAATGCGCATGTAAAAAACAATTCATCTTATGAGGAATGACCTATGTCCATCCGTATCAATGAAGAAAAACTGGTGTTTACACTGAACACGAAGAGGACTACCTATCAGATGCATGTGGACCGCTACGGATATCTGCTGCATCAGTACTACGGGAGAAAGACTGACGGAGACATGCATTTCCTCCTGACCTTCCAGGACCGCGGTTTTTCCGGCAATCCGTACGAGGCGGAGGGGGACCGTACATATTCCATGGATTTCCTGCCCCAGGAGTATCCGTATCTGGGAAACGGCGATTACAGACGGGTTCTCCTGAAAGTCGCAGACGACCTTGGAACGATCGACTGTGATCTCAGATATGATTCCCACCGCCTGGAGAAAGGACTGTTTTCCATTCCGTCGCTCCCGTCTGTCTATACCGATAAGACAAACAAGGATACCGGAGCGAATGCACAGACACTGGTTATTTCCCTGAAGGACGACCGGCTGAAGCTGCAGGTCGACCTGTATTACGGCGTGCTTCCGAAACTGGATATCATCACCAGGGCCGTCCATATCAGGAATTACGGCAGGGCATCCTTTACGCTCGAGAAGGCGCAGAGTGCATGCCTGGACTTCGTGACAGGCGACTATGATATGGTCACTTTCTACGGCAGACATGCCATGGAGCGGAATATGCAGCGCCAGCATGTCGGGCACGGAACCATGACGATCGGTTCCACGAGGGGAACTTCCAGCCATCAGTACAATCCGGCGATGCTGCTGGTGGACCATATGGCGACAGAGGACTACGGCCATTGCTACGGGATGGCTTTCGTCTATTCCGGAGGCTTCAAGGGAGAGATCGAGAAGGATCAGTACAACAACATCCGCATGCTGCTGGGACTCCATGACGAGCTGCTTGCTTATCCGCTGGAGCCGGGACAGGAATTCTGGACTCCGGAAGTGGTGATGAGCTATTCTTCCAAAGGCATGGCGAGGCTGTCCCAGAACTTCCACAGGTGCGCACGCAGGCACATCTGCCGCGGCAAGTGGAGGGATCTGCCGAGGCCGGTCGTTCTGAACAGCTGGGAGGCATGTTATTTCGATTTTAATGGTGAGAAGCTGCTGGATCTTGCAAAGGGTGCGAAGGAACTCGGTGTCGAGATGCTGGTCATAGACGACGGCTGGTTCGGCGCCAGAAACGATGACAACAGAGGTCTTGGCGACTGGTATGTCAATGAAGAGAAGCTGGGCTGTTCCCTGAATGAACTGGTCCGGGACATCAACGAAATGGGACTGAAGGTGGGCCTCTGGGTGGAACCGGAAACGGTCAATGAAGATTCGGATCTCTACAGGGAGCATCCTGACTGGGCCATGACGATCCCGGGCAGGCATCCGGTCCTCAGCCGGAACCAGCTGATCCTGGATTTCTCCAGGAAAGAGGTCGTGGACGCGATCTACGACCAGATCAGCAAGGTCCTCGACAGTGCGAATATCGAATATATCAAGTGGGACTTCAACCGTTCGATCTTCAACGTGTATTCCCACGGAGGACTGTCGCAGGGACAGGTGCTGTATAACTATGTACTCGGCCTGTATGATTTTCTGGAGAGGCTGAACCAGAACTATCCGGATCTTCTGATCGAGGGCTGTTCGGGCGGAGGCGGCCGGTTTGATATGGGCATGCTTTACTACACGCCGCAGATATGGTGCTCCGACAATACCGATGCGATTGACCGTACACAGATCCAGTACGGGACCAGTTTCCTGTATCCGGTATCTGCAGTAGGCGCACATGTCTCCGCGGTTCCGAATGAACAGACCGGAAGGATCACTTCACTTCAGACACGCAGCAGGGTAGCGATGGCGGGAACCTTCGGATATGAACTTGACCCTGCAACACTGAGTGAGGAGGAAAAGGCTGAGATCCGGGAGCAGATCCGGGAATACCACCGGTATGCGGACCTCATCAATCATGGCCTGTACTACCGGCTGAGCAATCCGGGCGAGGATGAGACTGCGGCCTGGGAGATGTTTGCGGAAGACGCGTCGGAAGCGCTCATAACGGCGGTATGCCTGGCTGTACACGGCAATATGACCGTAAACTATGTGCGGCTTCGCGGTTTGAAAAAAGACTGCTTCTACAAGGATGAAGCGACAGGACAAGTCTATCCGGCAAACGCGCTGATGCAGATCGGTCTCCCGATTCCGGTCGAGATGGGGGAATACAAGAGTTACCAGTGGCATTTTGTCAGGGTCGGAAAAGAGGGGACACATCGCGGGGAGTGAAAAGATTATGAGAGTGCTGGTCACGAATGACGACGGTATCCGGTCTCCGTATCTTGCGATGCTTGCGGATGCGGCGAAAACTCTGGGAGACGTTACGGTCATTGCTCCTGCGCAGCAGTGCAGTGCCATGTCGCACCGGATCACTCTGTACAAACCGATGGAGATGCAGGAAGAAACGGATTTCCTGGTGAAAGGCGTGAAGGCATACCGTCTTGACGCAACTCCGGCGGACTGCGTACGCACGTCGTTTCACGGGCTGTTCCCGGCAGGAGAGGAACCGGAACTGGTACTCTCCGGGATCAATGACGGCGCGAACTGCGGATATGACATCCTGTATTCCGCGACGGTCGGGGCCGCGATGGAGGCAGTACTGTACCATGTCCCGGCGATCTGTTTCTCGCAGAGAAGATACGGGATCGATGAAGTGATGCGGGCACATCTGTCCGGTATACTGGAAGAACTGGCAGGAGCGAAGCTCGGAGCCGGCGAGGCCTGGAACGTTAATTTTCCAAACTGTCCGCCGGACCTCTACAGGGGGATACTCTATGACAGGCGTCCGGCACAGACGCCGTTTTTCGACGATGTGTACTATCTGGAGGAACGGAAAGACGGCGGGCATGACATCCTGCTCCGTGCGCAGGA
>CADCOU010000009.1 GCA_902803155.1 uncultured Lachnospiraceae bacterium
GGCCTGCGTCAGGCCGAACTGCTTGAGCAGGAAGTACAGGCAGATCAACGTCAGGAAGCCCGGGAACATTCCCAGGATCAGCCAGAAGCGCATCAGCAGTGTCCTTCCTCTGAAGCGCATCCTGGAGAGTGCATAACTGACGCACAGGATGATAATCGTCTGCAGCACCGACACGAAGACCGCTATGATCAGCGTATTTTTATACCAGATAAGAAAGTTTGTTTCCCCGGAGAACAGGAATCTGTAATTGTCCAGGGAAAAATGCTTCGGAATGATGTAGTCCACCATTCCGCCGTACTCTACGGCCGGATCATACGAACGGAAGCTCTGCATGATCAGTCCGAAGAAGGGGAACAGCCATATGATGCTCATCAGTATCAGAATGATATATGTGACGGTGTTCCCGATCAGACGGTTTCGCTTCATGGATCCTGAATCCTTCTGTTTCATCACTGGAACCCCCCTTCATCCCTGACAGACGGCAGCATGTTGTAGACGATCAGCGATACAATGGCCGTCACCAGGAAGACCATGATACCGATCACGGCTGCCATCTTGTAGTTCGTGTCTGTGACCGTCATCTTGTACAGCCATGTGACCAGAAGGTCCGTCTGTCCTGCGTTATCCGTCAGGCGCATGGACTGCGGCTGCCCTTTTGTCAGAAGATAGATCACGTTGAAGTTGTTCAGGTTGCCGGTAAACTGCGTCAGCAGGAACGGTCCTGTCACAAAGAGCATGTAGGGAAGCGTGATGCTCCAGAACATCTGCATCGGCGTCGCGCCGTCGATCCTGGCGCTCTCATACAGCTCTTCCGGGATGTTCATCAGAAGGCCTGTTGCAATCAGCATCATGTAGGGTATGCCGATCCACACATTGACCACGATAATGGTGATCCTCGCCAGCATCGGATTCGTCCAGAATGGAATTGGCGTCGTGATCCACCCCCATTTCAGGAGATATCCGTTCACCAGGCCGTCATTGGCAAACATCTTATAGACATACAGCAGTGATACAAACTGCGGGATCGCGATGGTCAGGACCAGAATGGTACGCCAGAGCTTCTTGAACCGGATACCTTTCTTGTTGATCAGTATCGCCACGCCCATGCCCAGGAAATAGTTCAGGAAGGTCGCAAAGAACGCCCAGACCAGCGTCCAGATCAGGACGGTCAGGAATGTACTTCCGAAACCGGACTTGCCGAAGGCAAACAGTTTGCTGAAGTTATCCAGTCCAACCCAGGTAAACAGGTTCGTCGGCGACTGGTGGTTCTTGTCATAATTGGTGAATGCCACGCAGATCATGAACAGGATGGGCAGCACCGTAAACACGAAGATGCCCAGTGTCGGCAGGGCAAGCAGGGTCTTGTCGAAATTGGTATCCAGAAGGGATCCCAGCACCTTCCTGTTGGAGGGAAGCTTTTTCCCATTCTTCAGAAGAAGCTCCTCCTGCCGGTTCTCCTCAATGTTCAGACGCCAGAGCAGGATGATGACGCCGATCAGGATAATTGTCAGCAGGCCGAACAGCAGGATCAGGAAACTGTTGTCGCCGTATACGGTCACCCTGCCTTTCTTGGCGGTCTCGACCGTTCCGAGCGTCGTGATCTTGCTGAGGTAATTCACGCCGAAGAAGACCATATAGAGGATAAATGCGATCTCCGCGCCGAGGTATGCCAGTCCCTTGACGATCTGTCCCCTTGCAAGCGGTCCGAAGCCGAAGATAAGGTACGACAGCCGCGTTTTCCAGTCGCCTTCCGCGAAGGTCGTACCGATCTGTGCGATGTTCTTACCCAAAGCGGAGAAGCCTCCTGCTATTGAGTTCTTGTTTTTTGATTTCATCTCTCTCCCCCCCTCTCCGTCGCAGAGAGTGCCGGATTCCGCAGCCCAAAAGCACCAAAGGCACAGCGCAATATGCTTTGCGGCGTATATACGGCATGATTATGGCGGGGCATGATGCCCCGCCGCATAATCATTTTAAAACATTACTGCGCGTAGGATTCGCAGGTCTCCTGGAACTTCTCAAGAGCTGCCATCAGATCGTCATCAGAGCTGTCCATGGAGAGCTCTCCGCTGATGATGGAATCGCCGAGGGAAGTTGCAAGGCTCCAGTAATCTCCCGGATACTGTCCCTGCGGGATCGTGTACTGCAGCTGCTCGCCGAGTGCTGCCAGAGCCTCGTTGGCCTGAACCGCATCGCTTGCCTGTGCCGCCAGATTGGACGGACCCCATTCAACTGCCTCGAAGCGGGCAATCTGTGCTTCTTCGCCGGAGAGCCATGCTGCCAGAGCATCGCATGCCGCCAGCTTATCCTCGTCTTCCTGCGGCTTTACGCCGAGCAGTTTGAAGCCGCCGAAGCCGCTCATCTGATAGGTCTCGCCGTCAGCGCCTTCGAAGGTCGGAAGCTTTGCGCAGGCATAATTGTCGCCAAACAGATCCTGAACCGCGCCGGCATCCCAGGTACCGTCCACGATAGCCGCTACGTTGGTTGCCTCACCGGCCGCGGAACCATTCTGGAACGCGGAGGAAGCCTTCAGTTCAACCATCTCTTTCAGGGCTACGAGTCCTTCATCGGAAGCATAGCTGGCGTTGCAGGCGGTAAAGTTGCCGTCATCATCTGTCTCATAAGTCAGCTCTGCGCCGGTACCGAAGAAGAATGCCGTCTGATACCAGCCGGAGTTGATCTCCATGTAGAAGTTCTTGCCGGCAGCCTCGCAGTCCGCGACGATCGCTTCCAGGCTGGAAGGATCGGTCACAACGCTCTTGTCATAATACAGGAAGTATCCGTTGTCAGAGGTCAGCGGATAAGCATACAGCGTATCACCGACCGTTGCAGCAGCAACGGCACCCGGATCATTCTCCGCGGTCACCTTCTCTGCATTTTCCGGTTCCACATCGATCAGGGCGCCGGCGGAAACCAGGCGTGCGATCTGGTCCTGTGCGAAACCGAAGATGTCCGCTCCGGCCTCAACGTCCGTGATCATATTGCCTGCCGCGTCGCCTTCGCCGACGGGCTCGACTATGTAATCATAGCCTGCAAAATCCGGATTGGCTTCCTTGAAAGCCTCAATCTGCTGATTCGTAAAATCCACTACATTGTCCGCCACCCAGACCTTGATCTCGTCTGCGTTTGCGGTGATACCCATAACAGCAGCTGCCAGGGCACCGGCCAGAATCATTGTTGCAAACTTTTTCATGTTATCTCCTCCTTGTTGTTACTATTGAACATGATTGTCCACGAAACTAAGCTGATTTTAGCACTATTAAACAAGTAGTGTCAACAGTTTAGCGCGTTAATGCGGGGGCAGTTCAACTCGCTGAAAAAGCGTTGAAATATGCATCTTACCGCCCGTTTCTGCATCTTACCCCGTAAGCCATTGAAACACCCCGGAAAATGTCATATGGTTCCCGCAGACACAAAAAAATCAAAAGGCGGTGACTCCTATGACATTTTTACTCCTGATACTGTTTCTTATTATCGAGATCGGTTTTGCGTGCGTTTCATTTTCCTCTAAGGACACGAAGAAGGTCTGGACCCGGAAGCGGCTGATCGTAAATGCTGCTGAGATCGGGGTGTTTCTTCTGATGCTGCTCCTTCCGGGAATCGACCTGGGATTCCGGTTCAAAGGTCTGGCGGTTATGCTGGCGGTAAGGCTTGCTTTCTCAGGGATCTTTACCCTTATCAACCGGAAGAATGAAAAAACAAAAAAGAAAACTGCGATCGTGACCGGGGCGGTTCTGAGTGTGGCCCTCCTGGCGGGAGGCCTGATTCCGGCGTTTGTCTTTGCCGATTATCAGGGACGTCCGGTGACAGGAAACTATGAGGTCGCGCAGTCGGAGGCGATCCTGATCGACCACGAGAGGGTCGAGGAGTACGAAAACGACGGTTCGTTCCGTGAGGTTCCTGCTCACTTCTACTATCCGGCGAACGTTTCCGCCGGACAGGAGCATTCGATGCCGCTGATCATCTTCAGCCACGGCGCTTTCGGGTATTATCAGAGCAACACCTCGACCTATATGGAGCTTGCTTCCAACGGCTATGTCGTGGTGAGTCTCGACCATCCGTATCACGCGTTTTACACGAAGGATTCCAATGGAAAGACCATCCTCGTCGACCGCAGTTTTCTGAATACGGCGCTGAATGTGGGCAGAAGCGATGTATCGACTGCCGAAGTCTACGAGATCACTTCAAAGTGGATGGAACTGCGCACAGCGGATATGAACTTCGTGATCGATACCATAAAGGCGGCTGTGAGCGGAACATTTGACGAGTCGTGGTATATGAAGGAAAATGCCGGAGACGGGATCCGGGCGGCACTGAACCTGACCGATACCGGTAAGATCGGTCTGATGGGTCATTCCCTGGGCGGCGCGACTGCCGTTACGGTTGGAAGGAGACCGGATGTCTCGGCGGTGATCGATCTTGACGGAACGATGCTGGGGGAAGAGACCGGCGTAAAAGACGGTCAGATCCAGGTCAACGAGACACCTTATGAGACACCGCTCCTGTGCTTTGACAGTGAGAGTCATCACAATGACCGGCTGGAAGCGAGAAAAGCAGGGTATGTCTATGAGAATAATGTTATACTGGACGGGGCTGCCGAGGGATACAGTACGTACATCAAAGGCGCGGCGCATATGGACTTCACAGATCTTCCCCTGTTCTCGCCGTTCCTTGCAGGATTCCTCGGAAGGGGCAGCGTTGACTCAGCGGAATGTATGGACCTGATCAATTCGGTCACGCTCCGGTTCTTTGACTGCTTCCTGAAAGACGCCGGCACATTTACTGTGGACGAAAGTTATTGACAATACGATCTTCATACGGAGAATAACCGGAGCAGAAGCTGCGATATGGACATTCAGGTAAAGAAGATAAAAACAGAAGAAAATGAATACATCGAGATCGGCTGTCACAGGGTGACTGATCAGATCCGCGAAATCATCCGGTATATCAAACTGCACCAGGGAAGTATTGAGGCTTATCGCGAAGAAAAACAGTACCGGATCCCGACAGCCGACATTCTGTATGTGGAAGCCGTGGATGACAGGACGTTTCTCTATCTGGCGGGCGACTGCTACGAATCAAGGCGGCGGCTCTATGAGTTCGAAGATATCCTTCCGCCGCAGACATTCGCGAGAATATCCAAATCCGCGATCGTGAACCTTATGAAGATCTCGTCGGTGCAGCCGGCATTAAACGGCCGTTTCCTCTGCTCTCTGAAGAACGGCGAGAAGATCATGATCTCCCGCAAATATGTGCCGCAGATCCGCGAAAAACTGAAAGGATGACGGACAATGAAAGAACGTATACGAGATTCTCTGGAAAGCTTTTTTATCAGCGTGACCCTGATCAATATCGCAATGCTGGTTCTGGGGATGATCCTTCGTCCCGGACAGCGGTTTGGCTATGAGGTTTTTGTGTATCCTCTGCTGTACGGCCTGATCGGAGCCGTACCGCCGCTGATCATCAATGTCGACAGGGAACTGTCCGTCCGTCAGGTCATCATAAGGAAGATCTTTCAGATGCTCCTGATCTGTGTGCTTCTTGTCGCATTTATATTCGGAGGCAGTCCGCTGAACAGAGAGACCTGTATTTCTGCAGCATGCGTTGCATTGAGTGTGGTGCTCATCTATATGGCAGTGAACGTGATCAGCTGGTTCCTGGACCTGAAGGCGGCCAGAAAGATGACCGCAGACCTTATGGAGTTTCAGAAAAAAAACAATGGGTAACCGGATCACCGGTTACCCATTACTTTCAGTACTTCTTTTTTATATGAGAGAAATTCCTCTGTCAGATTAAACTCTTTCCGGTCACTGCGCGGCCGGTCTATGACAAGTTCATCCCGGATCCGTCCCGGCTTCCCGGTCATGATATAGATACGGTCTGACAACAGGATCGCCTCATCGATATCATGGGTGATAAAGAGCGTTGACAGATCGATCTTCTCCATGATGTCCAGATACCAGGAATGGATCTGCCCTTTTGTGATCGTATCCAGCGCGCTGAACGGTTCGTCCAGAAGCGCCACCCCCTGAGATCCGAGATACGTGCGAAGCAGCGCCGCTCTCTGGCGCATTCCGCCGGAAAGCGCAGACGGATAGCTGTCCTGTGTTCCCTCCAGTCCGAACGCCTCAAGCAGAGGCTTCGCCTTCGCGCGGGCATCTTTTTTTGATATCCCTTTCAGCCGCAGGGGCAGGGAGACATTGTCGATCACTTTCATATGCTCCAGCAGAAGATCCTTCTGGAGCATATAGCTGATCTTACCGGGACTCCCGGTCACATCTTCCCCGTGGAGCAGAACCTGTCCGCTGTCCGGAGGAAGGATGCCGGAGATCACATTGAACAGCGTGGTCTTGCCCGCTCCGCTCACTCCCAGGAGGGAAACGAGTTCATGATCCCGCAGATGGATCGATATGTCTTCTATGATCACCCTGCCCGAAAATGACCTGGTGATCTGTTGTGTCCGCAATGCTTCCATGCATCCTCCGTATTATTTCCGTTCTTCATGACAGAAAATCGTTCGTATAGCCCATTCCGCGAAGGTCATGTTTTGTCAGTCCGTTCTCATACAGCCATCCATAAAAAGCATCCCAGCGCTCCGGATCGATCTCGCCCCATTTCTCCGCGTCATCAATAAACTTTCCGGACAGCCATTCCTGACTCGCATATACCAGTTCTTCAGAACCTTTCAGGGAGCCGGTGGAATCTCCTTCGATCAGCATGTCAGCTGCTTCCTTCGGGTTTTCGGCCGCATATTCATATCCCCTGCGCGTCGCATCCAGGAATGCTTTCGCTGTTTCCGGATCTTCCTCCAGAAATTTATTATTCGCCAGCAGAACCGGCGTATAATAGTCCAGTTCCGGAGCGATATCACTGAAGTTCCAGAAATCACAGTCCACGCCTTCCACCTCGGCATTCACGCCGCTCCAGCCATAGAAGATCCAGACGGCGTCAGTCTGATGTGCAGCAAGCGCCGCCGGCTCGTCCGTGATATCGTTGGGGATCAGCGTCAGCTCGTCAAAGGAAGCCCCCTCCTGTTCCATGCAGTAGCGGATCATGGCCATCTCGATCGGGGATTCCCATGTAGAGTAGATCTTACCCTCCAGTCCTTTCGGAGAAGTGATCCCATCGCCTGCCCTGGAGATGATTCCGGACGTATTATGCTGGATCATCGCCGCAACCGTTGTAATGCCCAGCGGTTCCTCCAGGTCCAGCGACGCCGCCATGGTATCCTGTGCGTCAACGGCAAACTGCGCCTGCCCTGCCGCACACATCAGAACCGCACCGTTTTCCGGCGGCTGCACAATGGAGACTTCCAGTCCGGCTTCTTCATAATAGCCAAGCGCCTGCGCAGCGTAGACTCCCGTGTGATTGGTATTCGGGGTCCAGTCCAGGCAGAACGTGATTTTCGTCAGTTCCTTACTTTCCCTGCCTTCTGTTTCTGCAAAGGATGGTGTAACTGACGCAGCCGCAAGACAGGCTGTGAAGATTACTGCGATAAATGTATTTCTTTTCATTTTTATCCTTCTTTCTGTTCAGTCGTTCAAGATTTCCGTAAATTCAGGAATGTTTCCTGTCAGCGTTCCTGCCCGCTCTCTCCCACGGCATGGATACCATCCGGATCAGATCCACCATCCTCATCAGGAGCAGGCTGACGATGACGATCAGTATGATCACTGCAAACATGCGGTCAAACGCATATGCCTTCTTGACTCTTGTCATGTACACGCCGAGTCCCTCAAAGCCGCCCAGCCATTCTGCTATGACCGCCCCTACGACCGCGTAGGATGCAGAGATCCTGAGTCCCGAGAAAAAATGCGGAAGCGCCGAAGGAAACTTCACATAGCGGAAGATCTGAGGCCTCCCGGCCCCCATCGCCCTCATCAGGCTGATCTCATCCGGATCCGCAGAGCGGTAACCTTCCAGAAGTCCGACAGCGATCGGGAAAAAAGTGGTGATGACAACCAGCGTGATTTTCGGTGCCATCCCGAATCCCATCCACAGCACCAGAAGCGGTGCGATCGCGATCGTCGGGATCGTCTGCGTGATGACCAGAATCGGCGTCAGCGCCTGATCAAGCAGCCGGAAACGGTCCATTACCGTTGCGATGACAAAAGCCAGACCGATTCCGATCAACAGGCCATAAGCAGCCTCCTGCAGGGAGGTTCGCGCATGGTACATCAGATTCGGAAAGTCGTCGATAAATGCCCTGACCACATCCACCGGGGACGGCAGCATGTACGAGGGAACCGCACCCGAAGCGCAGAGCGCCCACCAGAAAAACAGAATCAGCGCCAGCGCAATGAGCGCCGGGACCTTACTGGTGATATTTTCCGATCTTTCTTTCAATTGAGAGAACCTCTCCTTCCGGTTTATAGCTCACCTTGATATAAGCCGCGACAGACGGAGCGCCTGCGCGGATCGCGATGTGCTGGCATTCCTTCACAATATCCATCAGTTCATCGTACGGACCCTCGATGGTCGTTTCAAACGGGCTGACGTAATAGTTATAGCCGGTACTTTTGATGTAAGCGATCACTTCATCTACGATACGGCAGAGTTCGTCTTCGTCCTGCACTCCCGGCAGGGTCTGGATAGCTACACTTGCTTCCATGGCAATTTCTCCTTTCAGACAATAAAAAACCCTTGCTAACGCAAGGGGAACATAAAGCATATCAAAATATAATTTTGATTGCTTCCCTACGCCGGTATGGTCCGGATCAGGTAATGAGGGTCAGTAACTGTTTACTCTCTCAGCTTTCGCTCCCCTAGCAGTTTTGTTTATAATAATTCAAATCTGTTTATATTGTCAAGACAGGCCGCCGCCTTTTCCGCCATATTGCCATCCTCTGATCACCTTTTGATCAGCATCCCTGCAAATGCATGGCCCTGTCTGTCTGCTCCGTCCGTCCTTATCCGTCACAGCCGAACCGGATCCCTGCCGACTTGCGTGCAGTCTCCAGCACCTTCATGGCGGCAAGGCTCTCCTCCAGGAGCGCTCCGGCCTCCTCGTTATCCTGCCCATCGATGATCCGGGCAAAATCCCTCAGTTCGGCACACATGCGGTGATGGACCTTCTCCGCCTCATATTTCCGCCGGATAAATGTAC
>CADCOU010000010.1 GCA_902803155.1 uncultured Lachnospiraceae bacterium
AGACAAAGACTCCGGCTGGACATGCTAAGGCGTGGGATAAGGACTATACGCCGGTTACCAAAACGGTTGACGGAAAAGTCATAGTTGTGACAGCGACGATCAGCATCGAGAATAAAAAGGTAGACGATCCGGCAGCAGAGGGAATCGTGTATGCCGCGGTAAAGGATTCTGATGTGGACTCGTCCCTGCCTGCCCTGTCTGGTGTTGCGGTCACGATTGAGAAGAAGGTCATAACAACCGTGACGGACAAAGATGGAAAGGAGATTTCGAAAAAGGAAGACAAGGGTGTGGGCGCTTCATTTTCCTCAGAGGACGACTATACCTTACTGAACCTTGCCGACCTTTATGAAGACGTGAAAGCTCCAAAAACCGACGAGAGCGGAAATGTCACAAAGACCGAGGTTATCCTTACGATCAGCACAGGTCTGAAACCGGGATACCGTTACGACGGAAAGTATGAAACGGAACTGAAGGTTTCCTGGGACGGAGATGAAACGACCGGCGCACCAAAGATCGATTATTCGGGCAGCGAGACGGATCAGATCGCCAATAAGGGCGATGACGGCTACTGGAGGCTGACATTCAAACAGAAAAAAATCACTCCGTTTACGGTTGTATCCTACAAGATAGACACAACAACTATCGTTCCCGGAACCGTGTTCCAGCTCTATGGGACCGACGAAACGACGGTTCTGACGCCCGGAAAGGATTATACATTATCCGGAGCTTCCGCTTCCGGAACGAACGTTACGATCAACGGAAGTGCTGCGACCATTACACTGACGAATGAAGATGAGTTCAAGGCGCTGTCTGATCCGCACAAAAGCCTGACCGTGAAATGGTCTTCCACGATCCCGAACGGATACTATGTGCCGTCGTCTTCTTCCCTGACCGGCCAGGTGAATTTCGATACACCGGAAAATATCCTGTATCTCGGTGAAAAGAAAGCGGTCGGAACCATTACCGTTAACAGGAAGCAGCGGTACGCACTGAATGAGAGCGGAAAGTACTCAAGCAACTATACGGATAAAGATGAGTCCTACAGCTTTGTTTTAACCAATGAAGCCGGTGATGTAGTGGGGACCAAGTCACTGACGGTCAAAGCCAACAACTGGTATACCAGCAGCAGTATCACATTTGATAATCTGGAAGCGGGTACATACTATCTGAAAGAAACCGTCCCGGAAGGTGTGAAGGAGATCCACTATCAGCATCTTTATCTGAATTCGGATGAAGCCTGGAGGAAGCAGTCGGATAAGGGCGTCCGGATCGTAATCAAGCTGAATCCGTCGGGATCAACGATTCCGGAAGTTGAGGATAAACATATTCTGCGATTCCGTAATATGTATGATAAGCAGGATACTCATTCTGCCGGTTTCCGGGTTAAGGTCCGGGTCGTTGACGAGAACAACCAGGACCTGGGAGTGACACTGACTGCCGGCTATACGGTCAAATGGACAACCAACGATAAGAACTGGAAAGTGAATCCGCAGCCCACGCTGAGCCTGGTCAATGCATCTTCGGCGACCTCAAAGAAGTACACGATCCCGTTCCCTGCATCGGATGACAGTGTTTCTGTCAAGGTGAAACTGGTATCCCTGACGGATGAGAACGGTAAAAACGTGCTGGGTCAGTATACGCTGGTCGATGATGCCGAATATACAAAGCTTTCCAGCTATCTGAAGACGATCAGCCTGATCAACGGAAAGACAGACGGGCTGGTAACATTTACTCTTAAGAAGGCGCAGAAGAAACAGGATACCGCGCAGCTTAGGCTGACGAAGTCGGTGACTTATCAGCAGGTTCCGATGAGAGTCAATGCGACCTACTATCTTGGAATCTTTACGGATCCCGCGCATACGAAGCTCCTGTTCAAGAAAGCGCTGTCGCTGAGCAATGCAAGTTCGCGTACCAGTACGCTGAAGATCAATCTGTATAAGCTGAAGAATGCAAACCATTCGATCACACTGTACTTTGCCGAGACGGACAGCAAGGGCAGGGTGGTGACCGGCGGAGCCAAGACAGGGTATAATATCTCGCTGAACCAGACCTCCGTTACGCTGTCACCGACCAATGCAGAAGCATCGATCGTCCTGACCAATGACATCATCAAGGGATCGAAAGCGGCAAAGAGGCTGACGGATCCGGGCAGCGGATTTGCCGGAGACAGGAGCGCTCTTGCGGAGGCGCAGGAGATTGAGAACAACGGAAGTACGACCAGCAAGAAGACCGGCGACTCTTCGCCGATCGGGCCGCTTGCTCTCGCCGCAATGATCTCCGCGGCTCTTGCGCTGATCCTGATCGCAGTTCTGGTGCTGCGCAGGCGCAGAAGACGCTGAAGAAATGAAAGATGAAGATAGAATCTGAGGAAACATTCAGCCACGCAGTTCTTTAAGAATATCGATCTTGGTCTGCAGTATATGCTGAATCAGATTCGAAGTGTGGTAATTATTCATTCCGGCCAGACGGCTTACCGGGGCAGATATGCTGAAAGCATACTGCTCCGTTTTTCTGTATGGAAGGATGGATACTGCAAAGCATCTTACGCCGACCTCATTTTCCTCATCATCCAGTGCAAAACCCATGCTGCGGACATCGCGCAGCCTGAGCTTGAATTCGTTCAGATCTGTGATGGTGTGAGATGTTATAGGCAATATGTCACTCTGCGCCCACATCTGCTCCAGCTCTTCCGGCTCCATCTCAGCCGCAATGGCTTTTCCGACACCTGTGCTGTACAGGGGGACTCTGGCGCCGATCCGGGAGATCATATGGAAAGAGTTGTATTTGGATTCCACCTTATCGATATACACGGCCTCCCACCCTTCGCGGCGGACAAGATGAACGGTTTCGTGTGTTTCTTCCATCAGCCTTACCAGATGGGGATGTATGAGTGCGATGATGTCTTCCTTTTCGATGATCTGATCAGCCAGAGATGTCAGCTTCAGAGTGAGGCTGTAACGTTTACCGGCGTTATCCTGCCGGACATATCCAAGAGACATGAGGGAATGGAGGATGCGGAAAGAGGTAGTTTTATTCAGTCCTGACGCGGCAGTGACTTCCTGAAGAGAAAGCGCGCCTCTGTCCGCCAGGATCTCAAGAACAGTGAAGAGTCTTTCGGCAACCTGAATCGGTTTGCTTTCTGCAGTATTCTTTTCGCTTATATTATTCATATTCTGTCCGACCATCTTCCCGTGTCCTTTCAAAGCAGGTCTTTCTGATGAGCGATCAGCAGCGCACCTTTTCCTGAGAGCGGAATACTGCCTGTGCTTTCGTACTCAACGATGTCGCTGAAGAAACCGTCAAAACGAAGCACTTCACAGATCGCCCGGCGCAGCGGTTCTTTTCCTGCAACAAGCACGATCGAACTGCGGTCAACACTGAGTGCAGTGGAATTGCGGATGGAAATGACATCGCTTTGGAGAATCGATCCGAGCAGATAACAGGCGAGTTTTTCCTGCGGAAGATTCGTGAACTGGCTGAGTATGCGGCAGGAGAAGCAGGCCCGGCCGGGCCCGGTCTTCCGTGCGTTCTGATATCCTGCAAGCAGAATATCCCTGTCAAAGGTTTCCTCCTGGGCGTATTGGTGTCCGACAGCATCCGCAATGATGGTATTGTTTGTGACTACGGAGAGCAGCTCCCCGGTCAGCGTCGTGAGGCAGCCGGTAATCTGTCCGGATTCATTTACAGAGACAAACTTGGTATGGGACCCCGGAAGCACGATCAGAATACGGCGGTCTGCCGGGAGTTCGCTGATCAGAGCGATGCTTTCAGTCTCCTCTCCACGCATGATATCCATGGATTCATAGTTATCAAGAGTGATTGGATCAGAGGTATTCTTGATTCCGGGAATAAAGTGAATGGGAACCGGACAGATATCCTCAAGAAGGACAGGCGTCACCCCTGCTGCGAGTTCATTGATTCCGGCAGGTGCAGTGAGATGCGGGATCTCTACAAGGCCGACATTGGATGTGATCATGCCGCTGGCAATGATCATGCTTATGTCTTCAAAACCGATATGCTCTTTTGCCAGCAGTCCGTTCAGACATTCTCTGACCGCTGTTTTCAGCTGGTGATTGTCTCCGTCGATGGCAGTATTGCGGACGCCGACAGCCCTGTTTTCCAGCGCCTTCATCTCTCTCTGCTCATCAAAAAGGATCGCGCGGGTATTGGTTGTTCCCGCATCCACTGTGATTATGTACTTCATAATACGGTACCCCGTTCGAAGGAGGGAGGATCGTGCACGTATTCCTGCACAGATTCTCCATGGTGGAATGCTATAACTGCAGCTGCGAGGTATATTTCAGGGCCAGGGAAGTCAGTCCTTCATAATCTTCAAGCCCGATGAGTTTTTTGCTGACCAGGTTTGATCCGATTCCGACCCCTTTCATGCCGGCCGCAAGGAAATCATTCATATTGTCGAGGGTTATATCACCGACTGCAGTCATGGGAACATGGCTGATTGGTCCGAGGATTGCCCGGATGTAGCGAACCCCGAGGGTACCTGCCGGAAACACTTTGACAAAATCAGCCCCAGCATTATATGCGGCAGCAATTTCCGTTGGCGTCATGGCACCCGGAAATGTGACCAGACCGAGATCTTCTGCACAGCGGATCACATCCGGATCCGTGTTCGGCGCAAGCATGAAGGATGCGCCGGCGTCGGCTGCGGCACGGGCCTGTTCTGCTGTGAGTACGGTTCCTGCGCCGATCAGCATGCGGTCTCCCATGAGGTCTTTGACAGCGCGGATGGCAGCAGGCGTTTCTGCCAGATTTGCAGGGTTTGTCTGATCAAAGGCGATCTCGAGAAGACGAATACCGCCTGCGTACAGAGCGGCAGCAGTATCCGTAATCCGGTCATTCGGTATCCTGCGTGCGATAGCAGTTATTTTATATCGGTTATGAAAAGTAATTGCCTCTTGTTTTGTCATGGTAATCTCCGTTGTGATGTTCGTTTTCAATCAGTGGGTGCCGTCAGCCTCTGCTGCCGTTCCGAAGCAGTCGTACGACTGCGAAGACAAGCATGGCAACCAGGATGATAACCAGTATGTTGCTGACAGTGAACAGAAGATCATAAGTCAGGAACGGAAGGTGCGGGATCGTATAATTCTGGGTGATAACAGTTTCTGTACCCTCGGCGGAAACGGTAAACATTGTATTCATCAGGTAGGATACCCCGAAATCGGCCAGGCTTACCGCGGCGGTCGCCGCATAGAATATGCGCAGTTTTCTCCGGACGGCTGCCTGCCGGTCTGCCGGTACATTTTCAAAGCGGTACATCTGGCCGCTGCCTTTTACCGCAACATATAGCAGGTAAAGACCGACGATGAGCTGAAAGGAATCCAGCAGAGAGTATTGTGACATACAGAACCTCCAAAGATACCGGGCAGATCAGGGACGGGTCATCTGCCGAGCCATCCGCCGTCGACAGGGATCGTGATGCCGCTGATATAGTCAGAGGCCCCGCTTGCCAGGAAGATGGCAGTCCCGACAAGATCAGAAGGCTTTCCCCACCGGCCGATCGGAATTCGCACGGTGATCTGTTCGTTGCGTACGGGGTCAGCGATGAGAGCGGTATTCATCTCCGTGTCAAAATAGCCCGGAGCGATGCAGTTGACATTTACGCCCTTTGCAGCCCACTCGTTGGACAGGCTCTTGGTAAACTGCATGACGGCTCCCTTGCTGGCTGCGTAGGCGGGTACGCGGAAACCGCCCTGATAGGAGAGCAGAGAGGCAAAGTTGATGATCTTTCCCTTTCCGTTTGCAACCATATGTCTTCCGACTTCGCGGCAGAGCACAAAAACGCTCTTGGCGTTGATGGTCGTTACCCAGTCCCAGTCCTCGTCAGGAAATTCGACGCTGTCATGGCGGCGCTGTGTTCCGGCGTCATTGACCAGGATGTCGATGCGACCCCACTCGGCCAGGACATTCTCGATGAAAGCCGGAATCCGCTCCGGGTGGGCCAGATCCAGGCTGTATGCCTTGATTTTTGTGCCGTACTGCTCGAGATCGGATACCGTTTCCGGAGCAATATTGCGTGCTACCAGGATCAGGTTCGCGCCGGCCTCGGCAAATCCTTTTGCGATCCCCAGACCCAGCCCGCGGCTGGCACCGGTGATCAGGGCATTTTTACCGCTGATATCAAATAACATGCTTTATCCTCCTGTATATACTGCAGTTCTCAGATGATCATGAAAAAGCGAACATGACTTTGATCGCATCGGTTGGAGTGGTCAGGAGTTCGAAACCGCGGGCAGCTTCCTCCGGCGGGAGCTCGTAATTGACCAGCTTCTCATACAGAGGTTCTTTTGCCATCAGTTCTGCCGCGATCTTAAAGTCCTTGAACCGGTACACGCGGGTAAACTGGATCGAGAATTCACGGAACATCCCTTTCTGAAAATTCATCATCGGAGGCTTTTTATAGCCTGCAACGATCTCGATCTTACCCCGGATCTTGACGACATCCGGCAGGATATCTGCGACGGACTGATGACCTGCGCAGTCAAAAACAAAGTCATACCCGTTGCCATCTGTCTCTTCCAAAAGGGTATCAAGCAGACGGTCATCGCTCAGGATACAGTGGAAACCGAGGCTTTTTGCGATCTCGAGACGGACAGGATTCGGCTCGCATATGGTGATGGAAGACGCGCCGAACTGCTTCAGCGTGATCGCAGTGGCAAGACCGATCGTGCCTGCACCGAAGACCAGGGCATTGTCGCCAGGGACGAACTGTGCCATGCGTACTGCATGAACCGTGACTGCAGCCGGTTCTATGAATGCGGCGGCTTTCGGCGAGAGACCGTCGGGGACCCGGACGATCATCGGGATCGGAGCGACAGCATACTCAGCCATCCCTCCGTCACAGTCGATGCCCAGCAGGCGGAGAGTACTGCAGACGTGGGAATTGCCCTCCTGGCAGGGGACGCAGTGGCCGCAGGAAAGAAGCGGATCTACACAGACAAGCGTACCCTTCTTCATACCCGGAATATCCTGTTCCAGATATCCGGAGAACTCATGTCCCATGACCAGCGGTGCTTTGGCTCTCGGATGGGCCCCGGCAAAGATCGTCAGGTCGCTTCCGCAGATCCCGGCATGGGAAACCCTGATGAGTGCCCACCCTTCCGGCACGGACGGAACCGGAACATCCCTCATCTCGACCTGATGCGGTCCACAGAATACAACAGCTTTCATTATGACACCTCCTGTTTTAAAACACATGGCATATGATTGACTGACTGATTGTACGGAAAGAGTGCTTTATATGCGGTTGAGCTGATAATGGAGGGGTTCCCCAAGCAGGAAGCGCGTGGCCTCCTCTGCAGCCTTGGTTTTCAGGTCAAGGGAGGACTGCTCTGAGTACCATGCTATGTGCGGAGACAGAAGGATGTTTTTTGCGGTTCTCAGAGGCGAATCCGAAGGAAGAGGTTCTGTCGCCGTGACATCGATCCCGGCACCTGCAAGGCGTCCTGCGTTCAGGGCATCGGCGAGGGCTTCTTCGTCGATGATCCCTCCGCGTGAAACGTTGATCAGGAAAGCGGTTTTCTTCATTTTTGAGAGCATGTCGCGGTTGATCAGGTTGTATGAAGTCTCCAGATTGGAATGGACGGAGATCACATCGCTTTGAGAGACCAGAGTTTCAAGATCTGCTTTCTGAACATAATCGAGGTCGACACGTTCCGGAACAAGATCACAGGCCAGGATCCGACAGCCCAGCGGCCGCACGAGCTGCGCGAAACAATGCCCGATCCGTCCCATCCCGATGATGCCGATCGTCTGTTCCCGGAGACGGAAGATCGGCATCCCCTCCGTATAGTCCCAGTGTCCGGCTTTGACCGAAGCATCCATCTGCAGGATCCGGCGCGTCAGTGCCATCATCATGGCAAACGCCTGTGACGCGACTTCCTGGACGCCGTAATCAGGAACGTTGCTCACGGCAACGCCGTGCCTTGTCGCTGCTTCAATATCTACATTATTCATACCGACGCCGTAGCGGACCAGGAATCTCAGGTCCGGGAGCGCAGCGAAGACTCTCTCGGTGAACGGAGCATATTGATTGATTACTGCCGCATATCCGGGAAGATCCCGTATCAGGTCGTCTTCGGTCCGGCACTGAAACAGCTTCAGTGCCAGACCGTTATCACGGCATACTTTTTCTTCTTCGTTCATGTTGAGATGGTCACAGTCAGAAACGGCGATGATTTTTTTACTCATACGCGCACCTCGCTGGATAGAGAATTTCAGAATGGTGTTCCATAATGTGAAATTATAGAGCGCAATTTACGGGCTGTCAATATGGATGAGCAAACATGTCTGCACATGTCTGCAGTGCTTGCATGTGCAGTTTGGTTTCGGGTAAAGTGAGACGGTTTTCTGTCAATACTGACAATTTACGGCAAAAAAAACAGCGAAAACGGGAATTGGCAACATGTTTACACGTCCTTGACAGCCTGTCGGAAACATATTATCATTATTACATAACTGCAGAAATGTTGTTTCACGATGCGAAACAACGAAGCGGCATTATGTTTTCAACGGTTAATTCTTTTTATTGTTAAGGAGGACAACAGAATGAAGCACAGAAAACTGGCGCTGATCGGATCCGTTATTCTTGCTGCGGCGATGGTAACCGGCGCATTTGCCGGTGAAGCAGAGACCCTGAAGATCGGTCTTGTCTGCCCGATTTCAGGCAACTCGGCAATCGCAGGAAAGTACATTACCCATGGCGTTGATACCGCTCAGGCTGAGCTTGGCGGAAAGGTTACTGCGAAGGATGGAACAGAATATAATCTTGAGTTTATCTATATGGACAACGAGGCACAGGAAGATAAAACAGTCAACGTCTTCCAGAAGTTGATCGAAGAGGAAGAGGTTATTGCCATCGTAGGTCCGGACATGTCCAAGTGCGCACTGGCTGCCGGCCCGATCGCACAGAATGCAGGATGCCCGGTCGTGGCAACATTTGCCACCAATACGGCCGTCACGGAAGTCGGTGACTATATCTTCCGCGCATGCTTTATCGATCCGTTCCAGGGCAAGATGGCTGCAAACTATATCTGGGGCAAGGGATATAAGACCACCGGCATCATGTACAACAACGCTGACGCATATCCGACCGGACTGGTTGACGCTTTCAAGGAAGTCTACGAAGGACTTGGCGGTGAGATCGTCGCAATCGAAGAGTACTCCGGTTCCGATATCAAAGACTATAACGTACAGTTGACCAAGATCGCGTCCGCAGAGCCGGAAGCGCTGTTTCTTCCGAACCTGCTCGGAGAACTTGGCCTTCAGATCCAGCAGGCCCGCTCTGCAGGCCTGACCTGCCCGATCGTCTGCGGTGACTCTGCAGATACGCCGGAAGTCGGTGAAGTTGCAGGCGAAGCGGTGAAGGGCGTCGGATATGTATCCGCATTCTCAGCTGAGTCCACTGCCGATGCAGCAGTTGCATTTGTTGAGAAGTACACGGAACTGAATCCGGATGAGCTGCCGAACTCCAACGCAGAACTTGCATACGAGGCAACCATGATGGTCGCCAATGCAATCGAGAACGCGGATGAAGTAACCAGAGAAGGAGTGCGCAACGCACTTGCTTCCATTCAGGATCTGGAACTTCCGTCAGGTAAGATGACCATGGCTGAGGACCGCAACCCGATCAAGGGTGGTGTTGTCATGGAATATGACGAGGAAGGCGTATCTCACTTTGTTGAGGCAGTTGCTGCCGACTGATCATAAAAACGCATGAAGGGAGGGTGTTCCGCGTGCGTCGCGCACGCGGAACACCCTTTTCGGGTAAAGCGCCTGGTACGGCTGCAGGATCCCGGATTCCGGACGGACTGAACGGGGCTGTCCCGTTTGGCTACAGAAAGTAAGAATAGACAGGAGGCACACCCGTGAACTATTTCTTCCAGTATCTAGTGTATGGCCTGCAGCTGGGCAGTGTGTACGCTCTGCTGGCATTGGGATACACCATGGTGTACGGCATCGTGGGCATGATCAACTTTGCACATGGCGATTTCCTGATGATCGGCGCAGTCGGCACGTATTTTATTGCAAAGGCCTTTGAAGGCATGCGGATAGACGGCACTTATCCCATGCTGATCGTAGGTCTGATCATACTCATTGCGATGACGATGACAGGATTTGTGGCAACCGGCGTGGAGGCAATCGCATATCGTCCTCTTCGGAACAAACCCCGCATGATCGCGCTGATCACCGCCGTCGGAGTTTCCATGTTTCTGGAAAACTTCCCGAGGGCGCTGCCTTTCATCGGGCCTAATCCCAGATCATTTCCGACTCTGTTTTCGACAAATGTTCTGAAGATCTTCGGAGCTACCGTGACTGTCACACAGATCATCATGATCGTGCTCGCAGTGATCACGATGTCGATCCTGTACTATGTGGTCAATCATACGAAGGTCGGAAGCCAGATGCGTGCGGTGAGTATGGATAAGGATGCGGCTTCCCTGATGGGGATCAATATCAACCGTGTCATCTCCATTACATTCTTTATCGGTGGCGCGCTGGCCGGTATTTCCGGCATCTGCTATGCGAGTGCATATCCACAGGTAGACGTTTACATGGGTTCCTGGCTTGGAAATATGTCTTTCGTATCAGCAGTGCTGGGCGGTATTGGTGATATACGCGGCGCCATGTTGGGCGGATTTATCCTGGGGATCGCGCAGATCTTCGCAACTGCGCTCAATTCCACCTTTGGCTATGCTGTCGGATTCATTATCCTGATCATCATCCTGCTTGTAAGACCGGCCGGACTGATGGGCAAGCTGGTCATTGAGAAAGTGTAAAGGAGGCGGCGCAGATGAGTGGAAAGAGAATAATCAAATCGATTTATCCGGCACTGATCCTGGTCGTGCTCTATGTGGTGATCACCACCCTGAGATCCGTTAAGGTCCTGAACGGATACTATATCCAGGTTCTGATGTTTGCATCCATAAACATCATCATGACGTCAAGCCTGAATCTTGTTAACGGTTTCACCGGACAGTTCTGTATCGGACATGCCGGCTTCATGTCGCTCGGCGCATACGGAGCTTCCGTGATCACTTCGATGGTGTTCAAAAATGCTCCTGCCGGCGCGACGATCCCTGTATACTTGCTCGGACTGTTTATCGGGGGATGCGTAGCAGCATTTTTCGGGTTGCTGATCGGTATCCCTTCGCTGAAACTCAAGGGAGATTACCTGGCTATTGTCACGCTGGCATTTGGAGAGATCGTGAGAGCTCTGCTCCGTCTGATGAAACCGATCGGAGGCGCCCGCGGGATGATTGGAATCCCGATGATTTCCAACCTGGGCTGGATCTTCCTGTTCCTTGGAATCGTACTGTATGCGCTCCGCAATTTGATCTATTCGCCTTTCGGACGTGCGTTCATCGCGATACGGGATAATGAAATCGCAGCAGATGCGATGGGAATCAACACAACATTCTACAAGATCACTTCATTCGTAATCGCCGCCTTCATAGCAGGATTGGCAGGCGGACTGTACGCACATGTGGTAGGCTTCATCCAGCCGGACTCCTTCAGCTTCACGAAGAGCTCGGATTTCCTGGTATATCTGTATGCTGGAGGATCCGGATCCCTGACAGGATCCATCGTTGGAGCGACGCTTCTGACGATCCTGCCTGAGATACTGCGATTCCTGTCAGAATGGCGTCTTGTAATCTACGCGATCATTCTGGTTGTCGTCATGATCTACCGTTCGGAGGGCCTGGTCGGCGGCAAGGAACTGCCGTTTCTGAGGATCACAAGAAAAGACCTGTACGGCGGGACTCTTCCTCAGGCAAGTTCAGCAGGCGGAAAGGAGGAGACATGAGTTTTCTTGAGATTACAAATCTGTCGATCCGTTTCGGCGGCCTGGTAGCAGTTGACGACTTTAACCTGAGCCTGGAAAAGGGTGAGCTTGTAGCAATTATCGGACCGAACGGTGCCGGTAAAACTACCATCTTTAATATGCTGACCGGAATCTACAAACCGACAACAGGAAGCATTGTTCTGGACGGGGAGAATATGGTAGGACTGAAACCATACCAGTTTGCCAGGAAGGGGATCACCCGCACATTCCAGAATATCAGACTGTTTTCCAACGCAACCGTAGCGGACAATGTGAAAATCGCCCATACGATGCACAATAACCAGAATCTTGCAAAATGCATGATCCGCACACCTGGGATGAGGAAGTCGGAGGTTGAACTGGACCGGCGGGTCATAGAACTGCTGGATAAGCTGGGGCTTGCGGATAAGGCGGATTTTCTTGCCAAGAACCTGCCTTACGGAGATCAGAGGCGTCTGGAGATCGCAAGAGCTCTGATGACTGAGCCGAAGATCCTGCTGCTGGATGAACCGGTGGCCGGAATGATCACGACCGAACTGGAGGATATGGCACGCCTGGTGCCCCAGATCCGGAGGGATTTTGACGTTTCTATCATCCTGATCGAGCATCACATGAATTTTGTTATGCCGATCGCGGACAGGATCAAGGTGCTGGACTTCGGCAAGACCATCTCCGAAGGAACACCGGAGTATGTTCAGAAGGATCCGAAGGTTATCGAAGCTTACCTGGGAGGAGGATATACGCAAAATGGCACTGCTTGAAGTACGTGATTTACATGTATCCTACGGCGCTATTCAGGCGGTGCAGGGTGTATCATTTGAGGTAAATGAAGGAGAAGTTGTAGCTCTGATCGGGTCAAACGGAGCAGGGAAATCGACAATCCTCCGGACGATCTCCGGTCTGGAAAAGGCAAAGAGCGGGTCGATCCGTTTTAATGATCAGGAACTGACAAAAATGAAGGCGCACAATATCGTGAAAGCGGGTATTGCGCATGTCCCGGAAGGCCGGCGGATCTTTCCCAGGCTGACAGTTACCGAGAATCTTCATATGGGGGCTAACCTGCAGACGGATAAGGCCAAGATAGCCTCTGACATGGAACGCGTGTTTGAACTCTTTCCGAGACTGAAGGAAAGAGAGAAACAGCAGGCAGGAACACTGTCCGGCGGAGAACAGCAGATGCTGGCATTCGGCCGCGCTCTTATGACGGACGGCAAACTGCTTATGATGGATGAACCTTCGATGGGTCTTGCACCGATCATCGTTGATGAGATATTCGAGATCATCAACCGGATCAATGCGGAGGGGCGCAGTATCCTGCTGATTGAGCAGAATGCGTTCCTGGCGCTGAAGACCGCGAAACGCGCCTATGTGCTGGAGACAGGGAAGATTACGATGTCCGGACCGGCATCTGACCTGCTGGCTGACGAGAGAGTCAAAGCGGCATATCTCGGAGCCTGATTAATTGCTTATTTCTGTGAGGAAAACAAAAATGGGACTGGAATTATCACAGCTTGCAAAGGGCCTCGGAGGATCAGCGATCCGCGAGATGTTCAATGAAGCCCAGAATATGACGAATACGATCAGCTTCACAGTCGGGGAGCCGGATTTTATTACCCCTCAGCCGATCATTGAAGAGGTCTGCCGCAGATTTGAGGAAGGATTGACACATTATACGCCGAACAGCGGCGTAGCCGAACTCAGGAAGGCGATTGCAAAGTATCACAGGGACCGGGGGGAATTGGATCCGAATCCAGACAAAAACATCATGGTATCCTGCGGAGCAACGGAAGCGATACAGATGGCTCTGTTTACCCTTGCTGATCCGGGGGATGAAGTGATCCTGCCTACTCCGGCATGGCCGAACTATTTCGGACAGATCGGAATGTGCGGAGCCAGACTGGTGGAAGTGCCGACCCGGGAAGAGAATGGATTTGCGCCGGATCCCCAGGATCTGCTTGCTGCGATCACGGATCGGACAAAGGTTATTATCCTGAACTCACCCTGTAATCCGACAGGAGCAGTCATTGAGAAAGCCAGATATGATGCGATCATAGATGTCTTAAAAGATCGTGAGATCTTTATCATTGCCGACGAAGTATACAGCCGTCTGGTCTATGCGGACGAATATACAAGCATTACGGGATATAAGGATATCCTGGATCGTGTCGTGTATATCAACGGCTTCTCGAAAATGTTTGCCATGACCGGATGGCGTCTGGGATATGCGATCGCCAGGGAAGATATCATCACCAATATGACAAAACTCCATGAGAACGGAGCTTCCTGCCTGCCGGCTCCCACGCAGCTTGCAGCGGCATACGGGCTGGTCACCTGCCTTCCGAAGATCGAGGAGATGAGGCTCAGCTATCTGCGCAGGAGAAATCTGATCTGCTCATTGATCAATAAGATTCCCGGCTTCTCTGTCAAGACCCCGAACGGCGCGTTCTATGCGTTTGCGAATGTAAAGCCGGTACTGGCTGCGACCGGTATGAACTCAAAAGAGCTGTGTATGGATATTCTTAAAAATACAGGCTGCGTGACTGTTCCCGGTTCCGGATTCGGCGAGTGCGGTGAAGGATTCATACGCATTACCTATGCAACTTCCGATGAGAAGATCATAGAAGGCATGAAGCGTATTAAAGAGTATATTTCCAGCCTTGGGCTTGCGCTGTAACCGGACGGCAGATATGACAGGAGGAACAGATGATGAGTGAAGCGCTCAGGAAGATCGGAGAGATCGGCATCATACCGGTTGTTGTACTGAATGACGTAAAGGATGTGGAACCTCTGGCAAAGGCACTGATCGATGGCGGGCTGCCCTGTGCGGAGGTTACATTCCGTACGGATGCGGCGGAAGAGTCCATCCGGATCATAACACGGCAATTCCCGGAGTTGTTTGTCGGCGCAGGCACTGTCCTGACTGTAGACCAGGCAGACAGGGCGATAGATGCCGGGGCAAAGTTCATCGTAACGCCGGGATTTAATCCTGCAGTCGTACAACACTGTATCGACAGCGGAATCACTGTGTGTCCGGGAGTCTGTACACCTACAGAGATTGAGATGGCATTGGGGAAGGGGATTGACACAGTGAAGTTCTTCCCGGCAGAACCGATGGGAGGGCTGAGTTATATCAAAGCCGTCGCGGCACCTTATACAACCCTGAAGTTCATGCCTACCGGAGGCATCAGTGTGAAGAACGTCCGCGATTATCTGGCGTATGACCGCATCCTGGCATGCGGCGGCAGCTGGATGGTGAAGGGAGACCTGATAAAGAGCGGAAGCTATGATAAGATCACAGAACTCGTGAGGGAAGCCGCAGCGATCGTGAAAGAGGTGCGCGGCTGAACGCATGGAGGAGGAAATGATATCATGGAGCTGAATCTGAGAAAAGACGCATATTATGACGCGCTGTCTCTTGGTGAGATCATGCTGAGACTGGATCCGGGCGAGGGCCGGATCCGTACGACCAGGACATTTCAGGTATGGGAAGGCGGCGGAGAATACAATGTCGTGCGCGGCCTTCGCAGATGTTTCGGCATGCGGACGGGAACGATCACCGCCTTTGCGGATAATGAGGTGGGGCATCTGGTCGAAGATCTGATCCTGCAGGGCGGTGTGGATACTTCGCTGATCAAGTGGGTGAAGACTGACGGAATCGGCAGGGTTTGCCGTAATGGGCTGAATTTTACAGAGAGAGGTTTCGGTATACGCGGAGCGATCGGCTGCTCGGACCGGGCCAACACCGCAATTTCAAAGATGAGGCCGTCGGATTTTGATTTTGAGTACATCTTCGGAGAGCTGGGGACAAAATGGCTGCATACAGGCGGGATCTACGCCGCGCTTTCAGAGGAGTCCTGTGAGACAGTCATTGCCGCGATCAAAACCGCCAAGAAATACGGAACAATTGTGTCCTATGATCTGAATTACCGTCCATCCATGTGGAGCGCTATCGGCGGAAAGGAAAAAGCGCAGGAAGTAAACAAAGAAATTGCAAAATATGTAGATGTAATGATCGGGAATGAGGAAGACTTTACAGCATGTCTCGGACTGGAAGCAGAAGGAAATGATGAGAGTCTGAAAGAACTGAATCTGGACGGTTACTTCAAGATGATCGGGGAAGCAGCAAAACAGTATCCCAATTTCAAGGTGATCGCAACCACGCTGCGAACAGTCCGAAGCGCGACGATCAACGACTGGAAGGCGATCTGCCGGGCAGATGGTCAGGTATATATGTCCAAGGAATACAATGGGATGGAGGTCCTGGATCGTGTCGGAGGAGGGGACTCCTTTGCATCCGGCCTGATCTACGGGCTGATGACGACAGGTGATCCGCAGACTGCAGTGGATTATGGTGCAGCACACGGGGCGCTGGCGATGACAACGCCCGGCGACACATCCATGGCAACGGCGGCGGAGGTAATAGCTATCGCCGGCGGAGCAGGCGCAAGAGTAAAGAGGTAACAAAAAACAGGAATAAATCAGCTGTGCCGGACTCCCGGGAGGGGGTCCGGCACAGTTTTATATATGGTAAGGATACAGTAAGCAGAACAGAAATGCTCCGGGCAGGTCAGCCAGGCTGCGGTCAGTTGTTTATTCTCTCCACCAGCTTCGGAAGTGTAACCTCGAAGTCGACGCCGTATGCATTGGTTCCCGGAGTCTTGTATGTATATTCGATCGTTTCCTTCGTATAGTCGCATGCGATTCGGAAAGCGTCCGAAAGCGTTTTTCCACGGGTCAGAGCGCCGACGACTACGGAGGAGAAGATGTCTCCGGTTCCGTGATAGCTGGTCGGGACCCTATCGGTATAGTACTCAAAAGTCTCGCCCGTTTCACTGTTCAGCCCCATAACACCGATCTGGTCCGGCCTGAAGGAAACGCCTGTGAGGACTACATATTTCGGACCGAGCTGCGACAGTGCCTTCAGCATGTCCATGATATAGGAACGATCGTATTCCGTTTTATACGGAAGGCCGGTCATGAAAGAAGCTTCCGTCAGATTCGGAACGATCAGGTCTGCCTTGCTGCAGAGTTTCGTATTCTCTTTTGCGTAAGCCTCGTCAAATGCCGGATAGAGCTTTCCGTTGTCGGCCATGACCGGATCGACTACGATCAGGTTGTCTTTCGTCTTAAAATCATCGAAGAACTTTGACACGAGACTGATCTGTTCAAAAGATCCCAGATATCCGGTGTAAATCGCGTCAAAGGCAATATTCTCGTTTTTCCAGTGCTGTGCGATCGGAGCGATCTGGTCGGTCAGATCTTTGCAGGTAAACCCCTGGAACATAGTGTGCGTGGACAGGACTGCTGTCGGAAGGATCGCCGTTTCGACTCCCATCGCGGAAATGATCGGAAGTGCGACGGTCAGAGAACATTTGCCGACACAGGAGATATCCTGGATCGTAACGATGCGCTTTATCATTCTGAAACCTCCTTAACGGTCTGCAGCAGATCTGCAGAATTTTCTTATCCCATTATATGGCCATGTGGTATTATAGAAATAGCCAGTTTCTGTTATTTTAACAAGACCAGATTGGAGCGCGGCAGTATGCTTACCTATAATTTCCAGGACCGGAGAAATGAGACACTGTATGAATATCTTTACAGAAAGATCCGCCAGGATATTCTGACCGGACAGCTGCGGCCAGGGGAACGTATGCCTTCCAGGCGGACCTTTGCGGCGAACCTCGGCGTATCGGTGATCACTGTGGAGACTGCCTATGACCAGCTTACGGCGGAAGGATATCTGACCGCGAAACCAAGAAGCGGATACTATGTGGAACAGATCGGACATTCCACGCTCATTCCGGAATACAGCAGACAGGGGGAGCCGGAAGGAACTGCCCGTCAGGACCGGTCCGGCGTGCAGGGAGAGGAGACGGACTATCCGGGGATCGATCTCTCACAGTCCGGGATATCACCTTCCATGTTTCCGTATCCGGTATGGTCAAGACTGATGCGCGAGATCCTGCGGACAAAGAGAGAAGAATTGCTTGCACGGTCCCCGGGAAACGGGATAAGAGAACTTCGGACAGCAATCGCCGGATTTCTTCTGCAGTATCAGAACCTGAGGGTGGATCCGGAGCAGATTGTGATCGGAGCGGGAACAGAGTATCTGTACGGACTGCTGATCCGGCTTCTCGGATACGATAAGGTATATGCGGTGGAAACGCCCGGATACAGCAAGACGGAACGGATCTACGCAAGCAGCTCGGTCAGAGTGTGCAGCATTCCCATGGACAGATATGGTGTGGACGTAGATCTGCTTCGTGAAAGCGGTGCAGATGTGATCCATATCTCACCGTCTCATCAGTTTCCTACAGGCATTACCATGCCGGTCAGCAGAAGGAGCGAACTGCTCGCCTGGAGCAAGGAGAATGGCAGGGAAGGCAGAAGATATATCATTGAAGACGATTACGATTCGGAGTTCCGGCTTGCGGGAAAACCCATACCGCCGCTGATGGCGATCGACCGGTCTGTGAGCGTGATCTACCTGAATACATTTACCAAGAGCGTATCGCCTTCCATCCGGATCTCCTATATGGTGCTGCCGGCCGGACTGATGAAGGAATACAGGGAGAAACTCGGTTTCTGTTCCTGTACGGTTGCGAATTTCGAACAGTATATCCTGGCGGAGTTTATCAGGCAGGGATACTTTGAAAAGCATATTAACCGGATGCGGAATTACTACAGACAGAAGAGAGACCGCCTCCTCGGAGCCTTGAAGAGAAGTGAACTGGGGAGATACGTGAAGGTTATAGGAGCCGATGCCGGCCTCCATTTTCTGATGGAGGTGGAGACGGGGTCGGGAGAAGAAGAACTGACAGAGCGAGCGGAGAACCAGAGGATCCGGATCTACGGCCTGCGTCATTATGGGTCATCCGTGTCCGCCGCTGCGGGGACGGAGGTCTCCGGAACGATTGATGCCGGGGTGCCGGACCCCGGAACGATCCCATCGGAGAAGTTCCGGTCAGGCGGGAAAAACCTGCCGCGGATGGTTGTCAATTACTCCGGACTGACGGATGAACAGATTGATGAGCTTCCGGAGCTGCTGATGAAGGCCTGGTTTCCTACAGCAGCTGCTCCATCTCGGATAACAGACGTATCTGTGTCCGGGCCCGCTCAAGATTGTGCGCGGGACGTGCAGTCTTGTAATACACGTCACCGTTCAGGTAATCGGCAAGGAAACGAAGTGCCTGTTCGTAAGTGATCACCATGGCACCGTCCGGCAGCATCTGCAGCTCAGAATCCGTCAGGGCGCCCTGACAGCCTTCGATATAGCCCTGGCGGTACACTTCATACAGATGCCGGTCAAAATGAACCTTATCCAGGTCCGGTTCGTCTTCCGCTGCGGTCGAAGCGCCGAAACGGATGGCGTCTCCGAAATCGGTAACCGACAGGCCGCTCATCACGGTATCCAGATCGATCACGCAGAGCCACTTCCCGGTTTCCCGGTCGATCATCACATTATTCAGCTTCGTGTCATTGTGGGTTACCCGGAGAGGAAGATGTCCCGCGGCGGCTGCCTGTGTGAGGCGGCCTGCCAGGTCTCCCCGCGATCTCAGGAATCCGATCTCCTCCGCTGCGCTTTCTGCCCGTCCGACGGGATCCCTTTCCACGGTGTCCAGGAACTGTCTCAGACGGACCGGTGTATTGTGGAAATCCGGAATGGTTTCATACAGGCTCTGCGCCGGATAGTCGGAGAGAAGATGCTGGAAGTTCCCGAACGCCACGGCGCTCTGATAGAAGATATCTTCAGTCTCTGCCCTTTCATAGCAGACAGCGTCCCGGATAAAGCGGTATGCACGCCAGCATTCACCGTCCTCATCCACGTAACAGGGCTGCCCGTCCAGCGTGCGGATGACATCCAGTACCCGCCTTTCCGGGTCCAGGCCGGCGTCCTCCAGCCGGAGACGGATCCAGCCGGTCACGCCCAGGACATTTTCCATGACCTGTACAGGGTTTCGGAACACAGTTGAATTGATC
Organism: uncultured Lachnospiraceae bacterium; assembly: GCA_902803155.1. GTDB lineage: Bacteria > Bacillota > Clostridia > Lachnospirales > Lachnospiraceae > Porcincola. The sequence continues at coordinate 19,826 of CADCOU010000010.1, forward strand.
TTCTGCAGGACAAAGATTCTTTCCTGCAGCGGAGCTTCCGGAGCATTTATCGTGACGCGGAAGGTGTCATTGATGTGCCCGTTTCCGAAAGGTACACAGACAGGGTCGGAATCCCTTCCTGTAAATGCTTCCGCGATCTTCTTTATCCGGTCTTCGTTCAAAGCTGTCATTTTCCGTTTCTCCCTGACAATCTAAGGTTCTGCCGGCAAACACAGAAAAATTGTAGAACAGGCACATTTCGCTGTCAACAATTTGCTATTTACTGTAGTGCAAGCGTATTGCGCAGGGAGCTAAAAACCGTTATAATTTTATGTAGCAGTCCGGCATATGCCGGCAGATTTCCTGAAGTTTACACAGCTTACAGAAAGGAAGGAACCATTATGGCATTAGTTACCACCACTGAGATGTTCAAGAAGGCATACGAAGGCGGATACGCAATCGGCGCGTTCAACATCAATAACATGGAGATCGTACAGGGTATTACCGAGGCAGCGCACGAACTCAATTCTCCGGTCATCCTTCAGGCATCGAAGGGTGCAAGGGCATATGCAAATTCCGTATATCTGGTAAAGCTTGTCGAAGGCGCTCTGGCACTGTATCCGGATCTTCCGGTTGCACTGCATCTGGACCACGGCCCGGATTTCGAGACCTGCAAGGACTGCATTGACAACGGATTCACTTCTGTCATGATCGATGCTTCCTCCAAGCCGTTTGAAGAGAATATCGAGATCACCAGGAAGGTCGTTGAGTACGCGCATGCGCACGGCGTAGTCGTTGAGGCTGAGCTGGGTACTCTTGCAGGCATCGAGGACGAAGTACAGGTATCCGCAGAGGATTCCTCCTACACCAATCCGGATGACGTGGAAGAGTTCGTCGGCAAGACAGGCGTTGACTCTCTGGCGATCGCAATCGGAACCAGCCACGGTGCTTATAAGTTCAAACCGGGCACGAAGCCGCAGCTTCGCTTCGACATCCTTGACGAAGTCGTCAAGAGACTGCCGGGCTTCCCGATCGTTCTGCACGGAGCTTCCTCCGTACCGCAGGAATACGTAAAGATCATCAACGAGCACGGCGGCGCCCTGAAGGATGCCATCGGCGTTCCGGAAGATCAGCTTCGCGAAGCGGCACGCAGCGCAGTCTGCAAGATAAACATCGACTCTGACCTCCGTCTCGGCATGACCGCAGGCGTCCGCACCGTATTCGCAGAGAATCCGGCAGCGTTCGATCCGCGTGAATATCTGAAGATCGGCCGCCAGAACGTGAAGGATATCGTTGCTCACAAGATCAAAGATGTCCTCGGCAGCGAAGGCGCAGCTCTGTAAGACAGAGTAAAAAATGAACGTCCCCGGCATGTCTGTACTGACGTATCCGGCGGCGGGATGGTCCGGCAGCAGCAATGACCGGACTGAAGCAGAATGACAGAGAGGCATCTGCGGATCCGGGAGGGTTCTCAGATGCCTCCTTTCATGGTATGATGGCAACGCTGTATCCGTATCGAAATGCGGACTGGCAGAACTGGGATCCGAAGATATGAGAGGCTGGCCGTAGAAAGCGGGCAGAACTCAAAATGAAGAAAAGTCCGCCATTTGTGCGGCAGTGCGAGGACTATTATGAGACTTTATGACGGCGGCGTATATCTGCTGAACGGCAGCCGGATCATCCCGGACGATCAGGACGCGCAGGCCAGGCTGGAGAGTGAAGCCTGTGTAACGACCAGGGAAGAGGCCCGGAAGGGCACGATCGCGTGGTCGATCCTGCATGACCACAACCTGTCCGGAGACGAAAAGAAGCTGCGTATCCGCTTTGATAAAATGACCAGCCACGATATCACATATGTCGGGATCATCCAGACCGCGCGCGCGTCGGGGCTGACGGAGTTTCCCCTCCCGTACGTCCTGACCAACTGCCACAATTCCCCGTGCGCGGTAGGCGGTACGATCAACGAAGATGATCACATGTTCGGTCTGTCCGCGGCAAAGAAGTACGGTGGCATCTATGTTCCTCCCCATCAGGCGGTCATTCACCAGTACGCCAGGGAAATGCTGGCGGAGTGCGGTGCCATGATACTCGGTTCGGACTCCCATACCCGTTACGGCGCGCTCGGAACGATGGCAGTCGGAGAAGGCGGCGGTGAGCTGGTAAAACAGCTGCTGAGACAGACTTATGACGTGGATATGCCGGGCGTCGTCGCAGTCGTTCTGACAGGGGAACCGGTACCCGGCGTCGGGCCGCAGGACGTTGCGCTTGCCATCATCGGAGCCGTTTTTGACAAAGGGTATGTCAAGAACAAAGTCATGGAATTCGTCGGTCCGGGAGTTGCGAAGCTGAGCGCGGATTTCCGCATCGGCATCGACGTTATGACCACGGAGACGACCTGCCTGAGTTCGATCTGGCAGACAGATGAGAAGATCCGGGAGTTCTATGAGATCCACGGAAGGAGCGAATGCTACAGAGAGCTTGCACCGGCAGATGCGGCGTATTATGACGGCTGCATCGAGATCGATCTCGGGAAGATCCGTCCCATGATCGCCATGCCGTTCCATCCGAGCCATGTCTACGAGATCGAGGAGGTTCAGAAGAATCTCGCGGATGTCCTGGGAGAGGTGGAAGCGCGCGCGCAGGTCTCATTTGGTGATAAGATCAGCTATTCTCTTAAGGATAAGATCCGGGACGGGAAACTGTACACTGACCAGGGCATAATCGCCGGCTGTGCCGGCGGTGGCTTTGAAAATATCTGCGCGGCGGCGGACATCCTGAAGGGAAGAAGCATCGGCGCGGATGCATTTACCATGAGCGTCTATCCGGCCTCCATGCCGGTCTACATGGAACTCGTGAAGAACGGAAGATTCGCGGATCTGATTTCAGCAGGCGTTGTGGTAAAGACCGCCTTCTGCGGCCCGTGCTTCGGCGCAGGGGATACGCCGGCGAATAACGCCTTCTCGATCCGTCATTCAACCCGGAACTTCCCGAACCGGGAAGGCTCCAAGGTACAGAGCGGGCAGATCTCCTCGGTCGCACTCATGGACGCACGCTCCATCGCGGCGACCGCCGCAAACAAAGGTTTCCTGACGGCAGCGACCCAGATGGATACCGAATACACAGGGCCGAAATATTTCTTCGACTCCTCGATCTATGAAAACCGCGTCTTCAACGCATGGGGGAAGGCGGACCCGGAGGAGCCGCTTGTCTTCGGTCCGAATATAAAAGACTGGCCGGAGATGACCCCGCTTCCGGAGAACCTCCTGATCCGTGTGGTCAGCGAGATCCATGATCCGGTCACCACAACGGATGAACTGATCCCGTCCGGTGAGACCAGTTCCTACCGCAGCAACCCTTTGGGGCTTGCAGAATTTACGCTCTCACGGAAAGACCCGGACTATGTTCCGGGAGCAAAAGCAGTGCAGGTCGGCCAGAAAGCGATCGAAGCCGGTCAGGATCCGGTGGAGGCACTGAAAGAGGCAGCAGGCACATCCGATGGAAATACAGTTGGTTCTGCCGGGGCAGCCGGTACGGGTGCACCAGTAGAAGATGATACGCAGAGTGAGGGAAAGGAAGATCTGGGAACGCAGCTGCAGCAGGTGTTTGCGGCCATAGATGAAAAACTTCCGGGTCTCCTTGACGCAAAAACAGACAAGGCAAAGCTCGGGATCGGTTCGACGATCTTCGCGGTCAAACCCGGTGACGGATCCGCCAGAGAACAGGCGGCTTCATGCCAGAAGGTGCTCGGGGGCTGGTGCAACATAGCATTCCACTACGCAACCAAGCGCTATCGCAGCAATCTGATCAACTGGGGCATGCTTCCTTTCCAGATCGAAGAAGGAGACCTGCCATTTACAAACGGAGACTGGATCCTGCTTCCGGACATCAGGGCGGCAGTGCTGGAAAAACGCGAAAAGATTATGGCCTTTGTTGTGAAAGAAGGAGAACTGAAAGAGATGTGGCTGACGCTGGGCGACCTGACCGAACATGAGCGTAAGATCATAGCGGACGGGTGCCTCATAAATTTCAACAGGGAAATTTCCAGAGTTGTTTAAATATTATATAATTATCAAACAATTTAGACAATTAATGCAATATAATCCGATAATTATTAAGAAAATCTGAAATAGTATTGACAACTTTCAGATGCTCTGCTACACTCCATTTATCCAAAAGAAAGGAGGCCTGGTCCGTTGGAAGCAGTAGTTGCACCATACGTGGCAGGTCAATATAACAGCGGCAGAGCATTTGGTCCCTGCTAATAAGCCTTCTGAACAGGATAATCCCGAAGAATCGACTTTACAGAGAACATGATCGGAGAAAGTAAGGATATCACAGAAGCACCGGATGCTTGTTATATTGATCATTCAAAATTTTCTGCCGCAGGGCTTCGAGGAAAGCCCGGAAGCGATTATGAAGAATGTAACTGATCAACATTTACAATCATTCATGAAAGTGAGGTTTTCTGAATTC
>CADCOU010000011.1 GCA_902803155.1 uncultured Lachnospiraceae bacterium
GATACGAAAGATATATTCGCCATCGACCAGATCACCTGGATGATCAATGCGATCATTTCCATCCTGGTGGGACTGCTCTGCGGCGGCGGAGGGATCGCACTTATCGCGGGAGGACTCGAGGGGATCATCGTGGGGGCGATCCTGTCCCTGAGCGTCCTGCTGATCGGGCAGGAATACATCGAGAACAGGATGATGGATATCAATCTTCCGAAAACGCTGCGCAAAATGGTCACCAGGTCATCCTTTGAAAACCGCATGAAGCGGATCTCGCCGGAGGTCAAGGCGGGCTTCTTCGAGAGCCTTGAAAAAGAAAAGAACGTTGAGATCACAAACCGTCTGGCAAATGAGATCTCGCAGCAGATCGAACAGTGCCTGATCAAAATGGCTGAGATCGTAGAGATCCCTCTCGGATGAGCCCCGCTTCTATAGGCAGCGATTTGAGCAGAAAATAAAAGTCTAGTCAAAGAGAACGGAAGCTGTGTATGCTGCGGCAGACGCCGGCCGCGCATCGCACATGGAAATGATATGACAGGGATCTGCAGAGAAAGATTCATCACAGCTATGCTGGCAGCCTCACTGGCTGCCGGTACGTTTTGGTGCCCGCAGACAGCATCCGGAGAAGATCTTACATCAGGGAAGGCGCTGACATCCGAAACAGGACTGACGATACCGGATCCGCTTGCCGAGGCACCTTCCGGACGATCAGCCGGTGGACCTTTCGAATATACGCCACTTTCCAGGATACCGAAACGCTACAGCCTCATCGAGAAGGGAAAACAGCCTGCAGTACGGAGTCAGGGAAGCCTGGAAACCTGCTGGGCGATCACTGCCTGTTCGGCGATGGAATCCGCGCTTCTTCCGGAAACGGACATACTGTTTTCGCCGGATCACATGTCCCTCTCCAACGGTTATGACGCCGTGCAGGAAGACGGCGGTGATTATTATATGATCCTGTCGTACCTTGCAGACTGGAAAGGGCCGGTGACGGAGGCAGAGGATCCGTACGGAGACGGCGTATCGCCGGAAGGGCTGACTGCTGCGGTGCATGTGGGAGACATGCGCCTTCTCCGGGGGATGCCAAGGCGGCTGATCCAGCAGATGATCCTGACATACGGTGCGGCGCAGTCTTCCCTGTCCATGAGCCGTATGCGCACTGACTCCGAAGAATATCATTATTACAGGGAAGATACCGCATCCTATTATGATCCGTTCACGGAGGAACTCGATCACGATATCCTGGTCCTCGGGTGGGACGATACCTTTCCGCGCGAAAACTTCCGCATCATGCCGGCGCGGGACGGAGCGTGGATCTGCCAGAACTCCTGGGGAGAGGATTTCGGGGAAAACGGGATCTTCTATGTATCCTATGAGGACCGGAACCTGTTCCGAAAAGACGGGATCGTTTATGGCCGGATCACTGCCGCGCGGGAAACCGACCGGGTCTATGAGCAGGATTCGCTCGGATGGCTGGGAAGGCAGGGATACGGGCAGGAAGAGTGCCTCTCTGCCGGTGTTTTTCAGGCCGGACGGGACGAACGTCTGTCAGCGGTCGGATTCTACACGACAGGACCATACACTGCGTACCGGATCTGCCTGGTGCCGGACTTCAGGGACAGCCGGGATCTGGAAACGGCCGTATGTCCGCAGCCTGCGGAAGAAACGGAAGATAAGGTATCAGGTAACCGCGCGAAGATACTGGCTGTCGGACAGATCGCGAATCCGGGCTTTCACACCATAGACATTCCGGGTGAGGTCATGCTCCGGGAAGGGCAGAGATATGCCGTTGTGCTCCGGACCGATACGCCCGGGGGAAAGAACCCGGTTGCAGTGGAACTTCGGAAGGACCGCTATACGGAATCCGTCACTACAGAAGGAAGAGCGACTTATCTGAGCAAAGACGGGAGCAGATGGGAGAACACGCAGGAGGCATATTCGACGAATGTCTGCCTGAAGGTTTTCACCAGTGAGAAATCCACTCCGTGATGCGGAAAGGGCACTGCAGAGAGATATATATAACAGAAGGTTTTATTGCAATAATGTATTGAAAGAAGGAATATCACAGATGTCAGGAACAGTAATCGTTGCTACGGGAAACGCACATAAACTGATTGAGATCCGCGAGATCCTGGATGATACGGGACTGGAGTTCATCAGCATGAACGAAGCAGGAGTCGACACAGAGATCATTGAAAACGGAGAAAACTTTGAAGAGAATGCAGTCATCAAGGCGCGTACAGTTGCGGCAGCCAGCGGACAGATGGCGCTCGCGGACGATTCCGGTCTGGTGATCGATGCCCTGAACGGGGAACCGGGTATCCATTCCGCCCGTTACATGGGAAGAGATACTTCCTATGAGACCAAGAACAACGCCATCATTGATCTGGTGAATGATTACTGCAGGCAGAGAGAGCCGGAAGGATCTGCGTATCCGGACCGCCCTGGAAGCCTTCCGGACGGAACGCCGGGAACCATGCGCTCTGCGAGGTTTGTCTGTGCGGTTGCCGCCGCATGGCCGGACGGGACGGTAAAGACTGCGGTCGGGGTCATGGAAGGACGGATCGGGTATGAGATCGCAGGTGAGAACGGGTTCGGGTATGATCCCATATTCTTCCTTCCGGAATACGGCAGAACATCTGCGGAGATAGCTCCTGATGAGAAAAATGCAATCAGTCACCGTGGAAAAGCATTCCGAAAGATGAGAGACCTGCTTGCATTTACCGAAGTATCGGTGTAAATTACATCTGTCTGAAGAAAAGGAGTAAAGAAAAAAAGGATTATCGATGAAAATACTTATAATCAGTGATACGCATGGGCTTGATGCCTATGTTGCCGCAGCACTGGACCGGGAGTGGCCGATCGATGCGCTTCTGCATCTCGGAGACTCTCAGGAGGACGAAGAGGAATTTGCCGAAGTCCTGGCAGGCGAAAACATCCCAATCTATATGGTAAAGGGGAACTGTGACTATTTCGTAGATTATCCGCCTGCGCGCATTATAGAACTGGCAGGGCATAAAATACTGATGGCGCACGGACACGGGTACTATGTCAACTTCGGAACCAGGGATCTGGTGGCGGACGCTCAGGCAAACGGATGTGATATCACCATGTACGGGCACACACACAGGCCGGAGATCGATGAGAGTATCGAGGACCTGCTGATCCTGAATCCGGGAAGTCTGGCTTATCCGCGGCAGAAGGGACGCCAGAAGAGTTACATGATCATGGAGCTGGAAGAAGGGAAGAAACCTGAGGTCGAACTGAAATTTCTCTGAGCACAGACCGACCGGCATCCTGCAGATGACGGAGAACGGAGCCGGGACATGACCTTTTCCCGCTTCCGGACAGACCGGAAAATTCGAATAAGGGATTGACAAAGTTTTTTTCGCGTAATATAATCCCGATTGTGTCTTGGGAAACAGGATTCCGGGGTGTGGCTCAGTTTGGCTAGAGCACCTGCTTTGGGAGCAGGGGGTCGCAAGTTCGAA
>CADCOU010000012.1 GCA_902803155.1 uncultured Lachnospiraceae bacterium
CGGATCAATGAGTATGAGCCTGACTGGCTGTACATGAACAAGACGGAACTGATGAGGCTGGTGCTCTACGCGAAGCGCACCGGCAAGCAGATCTTTCATCCGAAGTTCTACGATCCGATCTCAGAGAAGGTCACGGAAAATGACCGCGCCCTCTTCATCGAGCAGCTCGGCCCCGGCATCATCGATTCCTACGGGAGCGCCGAGACGGGAGCCTGCATGCTGCGCCTCCCGGATAAGGACTATTATGCCGTCCATAACGATTCCTTCGTGGTGAACGTTGTGGATGGAGACGGACAGCTGACCCGGCAGGGCAGGGTGATCATCACCCCGCTGTACAAGACAGACCTGCCCCTGATCAACTACGAGGTCGGGGACCGGGCAGTCATGCGGACGAGTCAGGGAGTTCATTTCATCACCAATATGGAAGGCCGGCTGAATGATTATTTCCGCTATGAGGATGGGAGAGTAACGAGCTTCTTCGAAGTGACGCCTGTGATCGCGCACTGTCCGGACATTCTGCAGATCCGGTTCATCCAGAAGAGCTGGGACATGATCCACGTACAGATCGTGCGGGATGAGAAGGCGGAGATGACGCGGGAAGAACTGGAAGAATATCTGGAGACGAACCTGAACCAGATCTTCAAGAAGCCGTTCACTTTCGAGTTTGAATGGATGCAGGTCATACCGCCCGACAAGAACGGGAAGCTCCGCATGATCGTGTGCGAAGTCGGCTGATCCGTCAGGATTCTCTGCGGCCTTCGCTGATCCCGATATGCCAGACGGGCAGGCTGTCCCAGCGGACCAGTTTCCTCAGGAATTCGATCGCGGCCGCGCAGGCCAGGGATGAAACTGTGAGGAGAAGGAGGATCAGGAACCAGTTCTTCGGGGCATAGATAAAGTCGGTAAAGTAGTGGTTGTAGATCAGGGTGTGGGTCAGGAATATGGTCATGGAGTATCTGCCGAGCAGTTCCATAAACCGGAGCCTGACATGGAGAAGGTCGACCAGGACAAACAGAACTGAGAGAAGGCTCAGGCAGACCAGTCCGCCTGTCCACGGATAGAATCCCCACCTGATGCGGATGGCGGAAAACAGAAGGAAACACAGGAGGGACGCCAGAAGGCACAGCCATTTTGCCCCGGTGCTTTCACATCTGCTCCGTACTTTTCCGAAGAAGCCGCTCTGCGCCGCCCAGATACCGAGCGACAGACTGAACAGGTAGATCGGAAATGCTCTGGAGCTGTCGATTCCGAAGTCAGTGACAAGAGCCGCGATGGCGACCATGCATATGCCGAACTGCTCATGGAGCCTGACTGCAACCGGCATCAGGAAGATCAGAAAGATCGCGAAGGACATGTACCACCAGGTTCCGTTGTAGGTTGCTGTCCCGAAGAAATTCGCCAGACCCAGGCCGTCGAACACCATCAGAAGAAGGCCTTTGGCTTTTCCTTCAGTGAAATAGGCAGCCATCCGGGACGGCTGAAGGACAGACGACAGCAGGGTGAGCAGATAGATAAAGATAAAGCCGCATTCCAGCTTCAGGAAACGTGATACAGCGTACTGCTGTCTCTGCACGGTGTTTCTCTGACTGAGATTGATGCTCATCCCATATCCGGTCAGGAATACAAAAACGGATACACAGATCTTGCCATAGAAACTGAGACTGTTCAGCAGCGGCCATGACAGTGGCGCCGCGCTGACTGCATAGCGGTCCACAAAACCGGGAGCGTCATAGAACAGATGATGAAAAAGCATGAGGAGTATTGCAATACCTTTTGCAGTGAGGGTTACCCGTTTGCTGAAAACTCCATCGGCAGTCATAGGACACTCCTTCTTTTCTCTGTTGGAACTGCGGCAGATCCGCTGAGCAGGCGGATAAACAGATTATACTATGAAGCAGCCGGATACGTCAAAACGGGGAGTCAGATGAAAAGAGAGATGAAATACACCTGTCGGAAACTGAGCATGCTGTTTTTTGCAGTGTTCCTGTCCCTGGGGATCCTGTCATCCATGCGGGAGATCCCTGCAGCAGAGAAGGTGCACAGCATATACTGGAAGGCATCACTCCGCAGGAGTGTCGGATCCGGCGCGAACAGGATCAAAAGCGGCACCGAGGTGGTAGTTGTCCAGCGCAGCTATAATTCACGGAAAAAGAGTGTGATCAGGTGGAAGGGAAAGGACTACGGCATTCCGAATTCATTCCTGTACTTTAAGTATGATCTGGCATCGAAAGGAGACTACAGCCGCAGCACGAAGGAGTCTTTCATCAACCATCGGAAGGAAGCGGCCAGCAAGACCGCCTGGCTGGTCTGGGTAAGCCTGGATAAACAGAGAGTCAATGTGTTCCAGGGAGCGAAGGGGCAGTGGAAGCTTGTCATCACGCTTCCCTGTTCGACCGGCAAGGCTTCTACGCCGACGCCATCCGGATGGCATACGGTTGACTTTAAAAAGATGTGGGTCGACGGGTGTAAGTATTACACGGAAGTATGCGGCAGCGGGATCCACAGATGGCCGGGAAGACTGGACAAGAAGATCCTGGGCAGCCATACGGCGTCGCACGGCTGCATCCGCCTGAATGAAGGCGGCGCGAAATGGATCTATCAGCATATCCCGAAAAATACAAGGGTCCTGGTATATTGACCGGTGCGGTCATTCGCCTATGGATTTAAGAACATCATTATGATATGATGCTTGCATCGGGAGACCATATATTTGTCACAAGGAGACGATGATGAAGAGAGTACTGCTGAAGCTGAGCGGTGAAGCTCTTGCCGGTGAAAAGAAGACCGGATTTGACGAAGCTACTGTGATGGGCATTGCCGCTCAGGTGAAAACCCTGTCCGAAAGAGGAATTGAGATCGCTGTTGTAACCGGCGGCGGCAATTTCTGGCGGGGCCGTACCAGCGGGAATATGGACCGCTCCAGGGCAGACCAGATCGGTATGCTCGCAACGGTTATGAACTGCATCTATGTGGCGGATATCTTCCGCTCCGCGGGGATGAAAACGAGGGTCATGACTCCCTTCCAATGCGGGAGCTTCACACATCTGTTTTCGAAGGAAGAGGCAGTGAAGGCTCTCTCCGAAGGGGAGATCGTTTTCTTTGCGGGGGGGACCGGACATCCGTATTTCTCGACGGATACGGCAACGCTCCTGCGCGCGATCGAGATCGAGGCGGACATGATCCTGCTTGCGAAGTCCGTCGACGGCGTGTACGACGACGATCCCGATGACAATCCGGACGCGAAGAAGTACAGCACCGTCACGATCGATGAAGTCATTGAGAAGAATCTGAAAGTGGTCGACATGACGGCGTCCATACTTGCAAGAGAAAACAGGATGCCGATGTATGTGTTCGGACTGAATGAGGAGAACAGCATCCTCAGGGCAGTGGAAGGAACGATCGACGGAACGTCCGTCACAGTATAAATCAAGAAAGGGGTATGGCAATGGATAACAGACTCACAC
>CADCOU010000013.1 GCA_902803155.1 uncultured Lachnospiraceae bacterium
TTGGGAGCATACATCCCTGTGAGCATATTGAATGCAGTAGTCTTTCCGGCGCCGTTCGGACCGATCAGGCCGTACAGATGTCCGGTTTCGACAGTCAGATCCAGACCGGATACCGCCTGCAGTCCTCCAAAGGAGATTCCAAGATTCGTCACTTCCAGAAGTGCCATATCATTTTCCCTCCTTTGCAGAATCATCGCTGTTCTTTTCTCTTATTTCTTCGAAATAAGAACTGTCAGCGGTCTCGACGGTCTCTTCAGGTGCATTCTTACTGCCTCTTATCCTTGCCACGAGTCTCTGTCTCCAGGCGACCAGTACGGGAGCCTGATTGAACAGCATCATCACGATCAGTACGATCGAATAGATGAACATGCGGTACTGTGAGAAGCCGCGGAGCATCTCAGGCAGGATCGTGAGCAGGATTGCGGCAATCATGCCACCGAAGATGTTGCCCATACCTCCGAGGACGACCATAACAAGGACATTGATGGAAAGATTGTAGTCGAACTTATCCGCTACCAGTGAAGAATAATTCAGGGCATACAGCACACCTGCAAATCCGGCGAATACGGCTGCCGAGACAAACGCGGTCAGCTTATAGTGTGTCAGGTTGAGTCCCGTGGCACGCGCTGCTATCTCATCATCACGTATCGCCGTAATCGCGCGGCCAGCCCTTGAATTCTTCAGGTTTACGATATATGCCAGCGTGATCAGAATCAGAACGATACCAACGGTAAAATTAGAAAACTTCTGGATACCGGGGATGCCCATTGCACCTTTCACAAGCATCTTTCCGTCCGGGGCAAGTCCTAGCGAAAACTGATCTTTCAGAGAAACATGGATGCCGGCGGAATCTTTTCCGACATACAGGGCACTGAGCACATTCTTAAGGATCTCACCGGAAGCGAGCGTTACGATAGCAAGATAGTCGCCCGACAGTCTCAGCACAGGTACGCCGACTATAAGTCCGAACAGACCGGCTGCCGCCCCGCCCATGATAAACGAGATCAGAACAGCAGCAGCCTTCGGCAGTGCCGCTCCGACAGTCGTATAGAAAAAGATCCCGACAAACGCGCCGGCGCTCATGAACGCGGCATGTCCAAGAGACAGTTCCCCAAGGAATCCGACGACCAGATTCAGGGAGATCGCCATGATCATGTATGCGCAGACCGGGATGAGAAGTCCATTCAGTTTTGAAGTCATGTGGCCGGTCAGACTGATCAGCTGTATCACGGCCCAGAATATGATCACAAAGCCAAACATAAGGAGGTTTGATCTTGTGGTCTTTTTCATTTTTTTGTTTTTCGCCACAATGATCACCTCACACTTTTACAGTAGCTTTCTTCCCTAGCAGTCCGGTCGGTTTAACCAGCAGAATGATGATCAGAACCAGAAATACGATCGCGTCGGAAAGCTGCGTCGAGATATATGCCTTTGACAGGTTTTCGATCACTCCGAGAAGGATGCCTCCAAGGAATGCACCGGGAATGGATCCGATACCTCCGAACACCGCGGCAGTGAACGCCTTGATGCCGGGCATTGCGCCGGTGGTGGGCATCAGGGTCGGATAGGAACTGAGCAGCAGGGCTCCTGCAATTGCTGCAAGAGCGGAGCCGATCGCAAATGTCAGGGAGATGATACCGTTCACATTGATGCCCATCAGCTGCGCTGCCCCGCGGTCTTCCGAAACAGCCTGCATGGCATGTCCCGGTTTCGTCTTCTTCACGAACCACATCAGAACGATCATGATGACAATGCAAGTGATGATCGTCACGATCGTTTCCGCCGAGATCTGCAGTCTTCCGTCAAACAGGTTCAGACCGCTTATCCCAACGATCGAAGAAAATGACTTCGGATCGGACTTCCACAGCAGCATCGCGCCGTTCTGCAGGAAATAGCTGACACCGATCGCAGTGATCAGCACGGCAAGGGACGGAGTCCCCCGCAGCGGCTTGTAGGCAACCTTCTCGATCGTCATACCGAGAAGCGTGCATGCGGCCATGGCGATCAGAATCGACAGCAGTGGATTGATCCCGCTCTTACAGAAAGCGAAAAATACCACATAACCGCCGACCATGATGACATCGCCGTGCGCAAAGTTCAGCATCCTGGCGATGCCGTAGACCATCGTGTATCCCAGTGCGATCAGCGCGTAAACGCTCCCGAGTGAGATACCTCTTACCAGATACGTCAGAAACTGCATACTCTCTCCCTTTGTCCGGACTGCGTGCAGTGTGCAGTCCAAAAACACTTTGAAAGGGGCTGATCGCAGCCCCTCTCTTATATCCGCAGATGCGGCTGACGCCGCATCTGTCCGGAGTTACTTCAACTCGTGTGTACGGAACTTAATCCATCGGCTGATACTCACCGTTCTCGATGACCATGCCGTGAGGAGCCTTGGAAACGGCACCGCTTGCATCCCAGGTCATGCCGGAACCGGTCAGTCCGTCAACTGAGAAGCTGTCGGAAGTGAAGACTTCCTTCAGTGCGTCACATACATCGGATGCGGACATGTCAGCAGTGATACCGGCTTCCGTGCAGGCCTTGTAAAGAGCCATGACAACATCATATCCGTCTGCAGCAAACTGGTTCGGGATCTGTCCGTCGGTCTTCTCCTTGTAAGCTTCCACGAATGCGACCGTCGCATCATCGGTAGCGGTTGCAACGAACGGGGTCAGGAGCATAACGCCTTCTGCGAGGGAAGTGTCGAAACCTTCGACATCCAGAATACCATCCATACCGTCAACGCCGAAGAACTTAACTTCATAATCCATATCGCTGGCTGCTTTCAGGATCTGGCTTGCCGGTGTGTAATAGATCGGCAGGAAGATCAGGTCAGCGCCGCCGTCCTTGCAGGCCTGTACCTGTGTGGTAAGGTCGGTGGAGTTGTCATCCGTGAACGCCTGCGGCTCAAGAACATCGAGTCCGAGTTCATCCGCCTTTGCAAGGAATGTGTTCAGGATACCGGTGGAATAAGCATCTCCGGAATTGTAGATGACACCGATCTTGGTTCCCAGATTCTGGCTGGAGATGTAGTCAGCGGAAGCAAGTCCCTGGTTCGGGTCGGTGAAGCATACCTGGAAGATATTGTCGCCGGTGTCGATGACATCCTGGGAGGATGCGGACGGAGTCAGCAGGAACATATTGTCGGCAACTGCCTCAGAACCGACCGCGATGCACGGATTGGTCGTAACGGTTCCGCCGAGGATCTGCATACCCCAGTCTTTCAGGGTATTGTATGCATTTACGGAAACTTCCGCATCATGCGTATCGTCTTCAAACTGCAGCTCAAACTGAATGTCTCCGCCCATTGCGTTGACTTCATCGACAGCGATCTCCATAGCGTTCTTTACGCTGGAGCCGTAGATGCCTGCAGGGCCGGTGACCGGTCCGATGCCGCCGATCTTGATGACTTCCGCTGCGGAAGCACTCATAACAAAGCTTGCTGCAAGAGCTGCCGTCAGGACTAATGAAAGAGCTTTTTTCATAATGTTCCTCCTTGAAATAAAATGTTTGCTAATGCAGCGTATTTTATCACGAAGTATTGCAGATATCAATGTATTTCTGCGATTTCCGCCGAAATTATTTCGGCGTTTCCTGTTATTTGTGTCACATTCTTTTGATACTTTTGTATACAGGAACGGGCCAGACCAAATGGTCTGACCCGTTCCTTCCGTTTGAACTCTGTTTTTGTATCTGTTTCGTTTAATCAGAAATCAATGCGTCCGGAGAAGGATTCATTGATCACATAATATGCCGCGTTATCTTCCGGCTTCAGATACAGGTTGATGGTCTTGAGATCCTCTGCATTCTTTCCAAGTTCTCCGACCCAGATACCCTTAACTGTATCCATAAGATCAGCAGTCTTGATATCCTTGCCGAAGTACTGAAGAGAGATGGTCTCTTTCACAGCAGCTTTCTTGACGGTCTTCTTTGCAGCCGCTTTCTTAACGGTCGCAGCAGCCTTCTTGGTAGCCTTTGCCGCGGTATCGGCAGCCTTCTTGGTAGCCTTTGCAGCGCTGTCAGCAGCCTTCTTGGTCGTCTTAGCTGCGGTAGCTGTTGTCTTCTTGGTAGTCTTTGCTGCGGGCTTCTTGGTTTCTACTGCAGCCTTCGCGGTCTCTTCCGCTTTCTTCTCAACTGTCTCTTTTACTTCTTCGGTCTTAGCTGCAACAGTCTTCTTTTCGTCCTTCATAATCTCCTCCTGTTACATTATTATAAATGACTCAAAAATACCCCATAAGTAATTACAGCTTTGCATAATACGCCTTCTTTTGGTTTTTTTCAAGTCCCGAAGCCGTAAATAGGCATTTTTGCGGTGTTTCCGGGGAAAA
>CADCOU010000014.1 GCA_902803155.1 uncultured Lachnospiraceae bacterium
CAAGGATATGTCGCTGGTCCACGAATCGGTGACGGAGGAAGAGATCGCCCGGGTGGTCAGCCGCTGGACCGGCATACCGGTATCGAAACTGAACGAGGGCGAACGCCAGAAGATCCTTGCGCTCGGCGACAAGCTCCACGAGAGAGTCGTAGGGCAGGATGAAGCGGTGGAGCGCACCGTGGAAGCGATCCTTCGCTCGAAGGCCGGTATCAAGGATCCCGGAAGGCCTATCGGTTCCTTCCTGTTCCTCGGGCCGACCGGCGTCGGGAAGACGGAGCTGGCCAAAGCGCTGGCGCAGAATCTGTTTGACGACGAGAACAACATGGTCCGGATCGATATGAGTGAATATATGGAGAAATTCTCCGTATCCAGACTCATCGGAGCGCCTCCCGGATACGTCGGATACGACGAGGGCGGCCAGCTGACGGAAGCGGTACGGCGCAAACCTTATTCGGTCGTGCTGTTCGACGAGATCGAGAAAGCCCATCCGGATGTATTCAACATCCTGCTTCAGGTGCTGGATGACGGGCGGATCACCGATTCACAGGGAAGGACCGTTGACTTCAAGAATACGATCCTGATCATGACCTCGAACATCGGATCGCAGTATCTCCTGGAAGGTATCCGGGAGGATGGAACGATCCTCAAAGAGGCTTCCGATATGGTGGAGGCGGACCTGAAGGCTCATTTCCGTCCGGAATTCCTGAACAGGCTGGATGAGATCGTCCTGTTCCATCCGCTGACGAAGGAAAATATCGGACACATCGTCGATCTGCAGATCGGTGCGCTGAATGAGAGACTCTCAGAACAGCAGATGAAGATCGAACTGACGGATGAGGCAAAACAGATCGTCGTGGAAGGCGGCTATGATCCGACCTTCGGCGCGCGTCCTCTGAAGCGCTTTATCCAGAAGAACGTGGAGACGCTGGCTGCCAGAAAGATCCTGGAAGGCGGCGTGCTGCAGGGTCAGACGATCCTGATCGATGCAAAAGACGGTGCCCTGACGGCGGAAGTGAAATAAGATCGGAAGCCTCCGGATGAGAGACGGAACCGAACGATGGCGGAACTGACATGCGGGTGCAGCGGACTGTATCATTACGGCTTGCTGTACCCGTTTCTCTGTCCCTTGCTCTGATAAATAATGCTCTGATACCGCAGAGCATTTTATGTTATACTGTTTCGGGCATCCCGGCGTCAGCCTGTGTGAAACAGACAGGAAAGCCGTGAAATAAACCTGTTTTGAGAAACCCGGATCATCCGCCGGAAAGAGGCAGAGAGAAAGGACGTGTCCGCATGGGAGCAGAGGAAAATCTGAGAAGGGAAGAGGATCCGTTTGAACGCACCCGGCTTCTGTATGGCAGCACTGCCCTGGAGAAGCTGCATGCGGCGAAGGTCGCGGTCTTCGGGATCGGAGGCGTCGGCGGCTACACAGCGGAAGCGCTTGCGAGGAGCGGCGTCGGAAGTCTGGTGCTTGTGGACCATGATACCGTCTCTGTGACGAACCTGAACCGCCAGATCATCGCCCTGCACAGCACGATCGGAAGGTACAAGGTGGACGTCATGGCAGAGCGGATCGCCGATATCAATCCGGGAGCAGAGGTGGAAGCAAGACGGTGCTTTTACCTGCCGGAGACTGCGGATCAGTTTGATTTTTCTTCGTATTCCTATGTAGTGGATGCTGTGGACACGGTAACTGCAAAGCTTGAAATCATACAGAGAGCAAAAGAGAGCGGCATTCCGGTGATCAGCAGCATGGGAGCCGGAAACAAGACGGATCCGTCCAGGTTCAGGGTCTCTGATATCAGTAAGACATCTGTCTGCCCACTGGCAAAGGTGATGCGCAGAGAATGCAGGAAACGCGGGATCCGGGACCTGAAGGTGGTATGGTCTGACGAAGAGCCCAGGTATCCGCTGGAAGAAATCAGGGACGTGTCCGGACGGAAGGTGATACCGGGCAGCAGCGCGTTTGTGCCGTCCGCGGCAGGGCTTGTCATCGCTTCCGAGGTGGTGAGGGACCTGACAACCGGGAGGAGATAAATCATGGTCATTGCCGAAATGTTTGTCCTGTTCATCCTGTACAGTTTTCTCGGATGGGTCTGGGAGACAATCTACTGTTCGATCCAGAACGGGGAGTTCCGGAACAGAGGATTCCTGTTCGGTCCGATCTGCCCCATCTATGGCTGCTGTGTGGTCTTTGTCCAGCTTCTGTGCCGTTACGGGAAGGGGATCGTGAGTGCGGAGGCGCCGGTATGGAGGACCTTCCTGATCTGCGCCGTCGGGAGCGCCGTTGCGGAATATGCCACCAGCTGGTATCTGGAGAAACGGTTTCATGCGAGATGGTGGGACTACAGCAAGATTCCGCTCAACCTGAACGGAAGGATCGCCCTTCCGATCTCTCTCTGCTTCGGAGCGGCCGGAGTGCTGATTGTACGGTATCTGCTTCCTTCACTGTCGCATGCGGGAGGTTTTGTCCATCCGCTTGTATGGGAGGCGCTCTCATTGATTCTGATGGGCGTTTTCGCAGCGGATTTCGCACTGACTGAGGCTGCACTGAACAGCCTGCTTCAGCGGATCGAGACTATGGAAAATGAATTCAATACCCGTGCCCAGAGCGCTTATGAGGCGGTCGCCGAAAAACCGCAGCAGATCAGCGCGAAGGTGAAAGGCATCGAAGAAGAGTTCCGCAGTCGTGTAAGCAGCGCGGCATCCGGTCTGACAGCAGGCCAGAAACATATCATGGAGAATATCAGGTCGTTCCGGCCGGTTAAGAAACGCCGTTATACACTGCACGCAGGACAGAAACTGAAAGAAGCGCTGGCGGAAGCGAAGCTGCGCAGAAAGAAGACTGCAGACGGGAAACAGTCCTGATGATCTGCTCTTGATTCCTGAACGCGATAACGGTAAGATGGGTGAGCAGCCGTGTGAAGGAAGGCTGAATCAGTCCTGCCGGACGGCAGGTAGAAGGAGGAGCTGAGATGCTCGAATTAAAGAATGTCTCATTTGCGGTAGACGGAGACGGGGGCGAGAAGGAGATCGTCCGGGATCTGAGTCTGACGGTAGATGACGGAAAGTTTGTCGTGATCACGGGGCCGAACGGCGGCGGCAAGTCGACACTGGCGAAACTGATCGCGGGTATAGAGATGCCTTCGGAAGGACAGATCCTTCTGGATGGCGAAGACATCACGTCCCTCGGGGTCACCGAGAGAGCGAACAGGGGGATCGGATATGCGTTCCAGACGCCGGTGCGCTTCAAGGGAATCCGGGTTTTTGACCTCCTGAAGATCGCTTCCGGACAGTCCCTCAAGCTTCAGGAGGCCTGCGACTATCTGTCGGAAGTCGGTCTGTGCGCCAAGGACTATATCGAGCGTGAGGTCAACGCCTCTCTCTCGGGCGGAGAACTGAAGCGGATCGAGATCGCAACAGTGCTGGCAAGAAAAACGCGCCTGTCCGTGTTTGACGAACCGGAAGCCGGGATCGATCTGTGGAGCTTCCAGAACCTGGTCCGTATCTTTGAGAAGATGCAGACGGAGACCAGGGACAGCTCGATCATTGTGATCTCGCATCAGGAGCGCATCCTGAACATAGCCGATGAGATCGTGGTCCTGAGCGGAGGAAGGATCGAGAGACAGGGAAGCAGGGACGATGTTCTGCCGAAGATCCTCGGAACGGACGCGGCAGTGGACGCGTGTACCAGACTGAGCGGCAGGGGGTGACAGACATGCTGAAGATGGATGAGATACAGAAGAGACTGCTGAGTGAAGTGGCTGGTCTGCACGATGTCCCGGCCGGAGCCTACAATCTGCGCGCGAACGGGAAGTCTGTCGGACGGCAGAGCACGTCCAATATCGACATAGCCTCGAAGGAGAACGGCAGCGGACTGGAGATCACCGTAAAGGACGGAACGAAGAAGGAGAGTATCCACATCCCCGTCGTCCTGAGCGCAAGCGGTCTGTCCGAGACGGTCTACAATGATTTCCATATCGGCGACGACTGCGACGTGCTGATCATCGCCGGCTGCGGGATCGATAACTGCGGGAAACAGGATTCCGAGCATGACGGCATCCACCGCTTCCGGGTCGGGAAGAATTCAAAGGTAAAATATGTGGAGAAACACTACGGATCCGGAGACGGGATGGGGAAGCGTATCCTCAATCCGGTCACGGAAGTGTACATGGATGACGGAAGCTCCATGGAGATGGAGATGGTGCAGATCAAAGGCGTCGACTCCACAGAGAGGAAGACTGTCGCCGAGCTTGCGGCAGACTGCCATCTCGTGGTCAGGGAGAGACTGATGACTCATGGGGTGCAGCAGGCGCTCAGTGAGTATGATGTCCGGCTGAATGGGGACGGATCAGGCGCGGATATCGTCTCAAGAGGCGTCGCGAGGGACCATTCCTATCAGAAACTGGACCTGAAGATCGTCGGAAATGCAGCGTGCAGCGGACATACCGAGTGTGATTCCATTATCATGGATGAAGGCAGGATCCTGGCACTCCCGTGCCTGGAGGCAAACAGCGTGGAAGCCGCGCTGATTCACGAAGCAGCGATCGGCAAGATCGCAGGTGAGCAGCTTACGAAGCTGATGACGCTGGGACTCACCCAGGCTGAGGCAGAGGAGCAGATCATCAACGGTTTCCTGAGATAACAGAGGATGAAGATAACAGTTTTGACCATATTCCCTGAGATGTTCGGGGACATTCTGAAAGAGCCTGTGATCGCGCGGGCTCTTTCGCGCAATCTGGCGGAGCTGGAGATCGTGGACATCAAACGGTTCGCGGGAGGAAGTTTCCGGCATATCGACGACGATCCGTACGGCGGGGGCCCGG
>CADCOU010000015.1 GCA_902803155.1 uncultured Lachnospiraceae bacterium
ACGCGGCCGGCTCTCTCATAGAACTGTGCAAGTCTGGATGACAGGTACGCCGGGTAACCTTCCTCACCGGGCATCTCTTCCAGACGGCCGGACATCTCACGCAGGGCCTCTGCCCAGCGGGAGGTGGAGTCTGCCATCAGTGCCACGGAATAGCCCATGTCACGGAAGTACTCAGCGATAGTGATTCCTGTGTAGATGGATGCCTCACGTGCCGCAACCGGCATGTCGGAGGTATTCGCGATCAGAACGGTACGCTCCATCAGGGAGTATCCGCTCTTGGGGTCCTTCAGTTCCGGGAATTCGTTCAGAACGTCCGTCATCTCATTGCCGCGCTCGCCGCAGCCGATATAGACGACGATGTCTGCCTCCGCCCATTTTGCCAGCTGGTGCTGAACGACCGTCTTGCCGGAGCCGAACGGTCCGGGGATAGCGGCAACGCCGCCCTTCGCGATCGGGAACAGGGCGTCGATGACTCTCTGTCCAGTGATCAGCGGCATCTCCGGAGCGAGTTTCTTCGCATACGGACGCTCGCGGCGGACCGGCCATTTCTGGATCAGTGTGATCTCCAGCTCGCTGCCATCTTCCTTTTCAAGCACGCACACGGTATCCGTGACCTTGAAGTCACCTTCCTGAATGGATTTGATCGTTCCTTCCGTATTCGGCGGGATCATGATCTTCTGTGTTACGATATGTGTCTCCTGGACGGTTCCGATCACGTCTCCGCCGATCACTTTATCCCCGGCCTTTACGACAGGAGTAAAGTGCCACTCTTTCTCACGATTGAGCGACGGGACTTCGATACCGCGCGAGAGCAGGTTCGACTGTGTCTGCTCCATGATATCGACCAGCGGTCTCTGGATGCCGTCATAGATACTTCCGATGAGTCCCGGCCCCAGTTCAACGCTCAGCGGAGCGCCTGTCGACTCAACCGGCTCACCCGGAGCCAGTCCTGCCGTCTCCTCATAGACCTGAACGGACGCCTCATCCCCATGGATCTCAATGATCTCTCCGATCAGTCTTCTGTCTGAGACACGGCATACGTCGAACATATTCGCGTCACGCATGCCTGTCGCGACGACGAGCGGTCCGGACACCTTCTTGATTGTTCCCTTTGCCATATCCTGTGCCTTTCTTTCTGTAATTAATCAGCGCTTTCCGAAATGAACCAATATTCATACCGGCAGACAACCCTGCCGGGTTTATCTACTCATTCCCAAATATGATATCGCTTCCGACTGCCTGTTCGACCGACTTCTTCACTGCCTTCAGGCCTTCTCCCGTATTGCCGAAGATGCCCGGGATCAGAATGACCGCGGGACTCGGCATCAGGCGGTACCGGTCGATCTCGCCGGGGATCCGCTTTGCAAGCGATTCCGTGATGTAGATGACCTCGTATTTACTCTGGGACAGCCTCTTCAGCGTATCCGCCGCCTCCTCCGCACTGGTATCCGCTTCGATGCGGAACGTATCAAGTCCGAGTGCCGAGAATCCGTAGATAGAGTCCCAGTCTCCCATAACAGCTGCCTTATACATACATTTCCCTTACCCTTTCCCGGAGCATCTCTTCCGGCAGGTCGTTTCTCTTCGCTGCCAGGATAATGCGCACCGTCTTAATCTCATTTTCACGGGCAAGAATATATGCCGCGATCGGTCCTATGCCGAACGGGTTGTGGATCTGCGGTTTGATCGTCTCGATCATCCGGTTGTCGCACCAGCATTCAAAAGATGCCACGGAACTCTCGAGCTCGTCGATCGCATCCGCGTACACGGTGTGATCCAGATATGCGGTGACTGCCTCTGTTCCGGCGGCAGCCGCCTCCGCGAGAGCAGCTGTATCCAGGGTGCTGCACGGCGCGAGCGCCTTGTCCAGGAACTGCCGGCTCTTGCCGGTCTTTGCAGCGCGGACGGCAGTCTTGATGTCTCCCATCGCGCAGACAAGCTCGCCGTAATCCTTGAGGAGCGGTTCTCCGCTCTCGTCACCCGCCCTGCGGATCGCTTCCATGGCGGCGCGGTCGATGATCACGTCACACAGCTGGCCGTCCCGGGTCTGGAGCAATGTCTCCTTTGCCTCCTGCGCCACCTGCCGCATGGACTCCGGGAGTGCATCGTAATCCGACTCTGCAACGGCCTGTTCAATATCCTTCGCAGGAATGGTGCCTCCCTCGGTGAAGATACCGGGGTGGATCCCGCCGATGCAGCTCTCTTTGACTGCTGCCTTGAGGTTGTGGTAGTCATTTTCCAGGCGGAACACATCAAAGATCTGCATTTTGTCCGGAACCAGTTCGCGGATGAATGCCCAGGTCTTTTTCTCTTCCTCCTGGAACATCTCTTCACTGGGAAGATCCGGGTTCCCCCAGTTCTTCTCATTCAGGATCCTCAGGCAGTCCTCCTCTGTGGCCGCGGCACACAGCTGTGAGATCGCCGATTCATTCAGCAGAGACAGTTCTTTGGAACGGATACGCGCGACCGCATAGATATATTGTTCGGCCATTGCTCTCCTCCTTTACGAAAAAAGTAACTTCCCCGCCGCGTCCGTCATGCGGTCCCGGTTTTCCTCAAAGATCTCGTCCAGGGACAGATTCTGTTCGATCCCGTTGTATTTCAGGACGAATCCGCCGTCGATGGCCGCTTCCTCTTTTGACACGTTGAGTTTGGCCCCTTCCGGAAGAGACGCAACGAGTTTCGACGCGAAATCCTTCGGGAGACGACCGAAATCCTTTCTGTTGAAGCAGATCTCTCCTTCCTGTGGAAGGGCATTGCTGCCGACCAGTTTGAGGAGCAGATCAAAATAATCACTGTCCGGAAGATCCAGGACTGCCTGCTTCGCCTTGTCGATCACGGATGTGATCAGTTCCTGCTTGGTTTCCAGGACCTTGCGGCGTCTCTGAAGCTGAGCAGCGCTGTCTGCTCTTGCGATCAGATCATCAGCCTGATTCTTCGCGTGGGACAGGATCTTCTCTGCCTGGGCATCCGCATCCTTCTGCGCCTCGGCAAGCACCTTGTCACGTTCAGCCTGTGCTTCTTCGGTGACAGAGGCGATAGCCGCTGCGGATTCACTGCGGATATCCTCTAAAATCTTATCCAAACCTGCCATTTCCAGTCTCCTCTTCTATAATCCGTACCGGCTGCACTATATTCTTTCCTGACCAATGCTCCGGATTGTTCTGTATACGGATAGCCGCACTGTCTCAGGCCGCAAGCCCGGACACGCCGAAAATAGCCAGGATGGAGATAAGCAGGGCAAGGATCGCGTAGGTCTCAACCATTGCCGGGAAGATCATGGACTTACCGAAGGTCTCCTCCTTCTTGCTGACCATGGCGATACATGCAACAGAAGTACGTCCCTGATGCATGGCGGAGATCGGCTCTACGATGATGACCGGCAGGCATGCCGCGAAGAAAAGAAGTCCTTTGCCGAGGGACATTGCCGTGTCGGCGCCGCCGCCCATGATGCCGATCTGAGACAGGCAGATGAATGCAATCAGAAGTCCGTAGATACCCTGGGTACCCGGGAGCAGCTGAAGGATCAGGGTTTTACTGAACAGGTCCGGATTGTCCGTGCAGGCGCCTGCGGCTGCCTGTCCTGCAACGCCTACACCGTACGCGCTGCCCATCCCTGAAGTTGCAGCAGCCAGAGCTGCTCCGGCAAGAGCAAATACCAGTCCGATACTCATAATTACATGTCCTCCTTGATCTTATAAT
>CADCOU010000016.1 GCA_902803155.1 uncultured Lachnospiraceae bacterium
CGAGACCTGCTTGTTCGCCTTGTCATTGGCGCTCTGCCGGATCGCCGGAACGGTCAGGAACCATACGATCGCCGCCCCGAGCAGGATGCCGAGCATGATGTTGATGAAGGTCGCGACCGTAGAACTGTCACGGAAGGTCGCAGGCGCTATGATGACATCATTGCCGCTCACATAGCGGAGTGCCGCCTCCCTGGGTGTCTCCTCGTTTCCGTCCTCCTTCGTCGGAGAACTGCGCTCTACCTTCGGCCTCGTTTTCCTGCCGAAGAGAGACAGTTTCCCGGTCGATTCCTCGACCTCCGTAAGATACCGGAGCGTCGTCGTATTGGTATTGTCGATCCTGGAAGCCTTTTTCAGGAGGCCTCTTGCCTTTTCCCACTGCTCCTTCTGCATATACAGGAGTGCAAGCAGCTGATAGGCACGCACGAACTTCGGATTCTGGTTCACGACCTTCCGGAGCTGCATCAGGGCCATATCCTCGCTGCCCTGTCTGCAGTACGCAATGCTCTGGTTGTACTTCCGGATCGCCGTATTATACTGATCCAGCCGGTTCTTGGAACTCTGGAGCGTTTTGATATATTGAGACGCCAGATTGTTCCTGCCGCTGAGATTGTTGCTGATGACCCATTCCACGAGGGCATTCACGACCTCGCCGGTCTCGAAATAGCACAATCCGAGCAGGTTCCTTGCGTCGGTGTTTTCTTTATTGAATTTGAGCGACCGCTGAAGCAGTGAGATCGCGCCGGACAGATCTCTGACCTGCGCTTTCTCCAGCGCCCTGTTATACAGCAGATTCGAGATCCGCACGATCCTCCTCGGCAGCGACAGATCGGCGCCGCAGTTTCTGCAGTATTCTTCCGATCCGATGGTCGCCCCGCAATAGATACATTTCATGCAGTATTCCCCTTTATGACTTCTTCGCCTTGCGCTCTTTCTCGTCGCGCATCATCTCCTTGAGAATGTCCGTAACATCAGTCAGATCACGGCTGTAGATCGCGTCCTCTGCTTCATTTACGTCCATGCTCGGATGGAATTTCTTCAGTTCTTCTTCGTAATTCAGCATGTCTCTTCCTCCAGGAGTTCTTCTATCGCGCCTGCCAGATACAGCGATCCGCAGCACAGCAATACACTGTCTCCCTGTATGCTCCTCGCCTTCCGGTACGCGTCTTCCGGATCGGGCAGCGCCCATACCGGACTGTCTGTGTGCAGTCTGAATTCCCGCGCCAGTTCGTCTGCACTGATCCGGCGGCTTCCGCCGACAGATGTCGCCACAACAGACCGAAAATGCACGGATTCGCAGATCCTGCCGATCATGGTCTTCCAGTGTTTGTCCCCGACTGCAGAAAACAGCAGCGAGACCTCCTTCTCTTCAGCGATCCGCTCCGCAGTCTTCAGAAACTGCCTGATGCCGTCTTCGTTGTGCGCCCCGTCCAGGATCACATCCTTCCGGACCTCTTCCATCCGGCCTCTCCAGACCGTTTCCGCAATGCTGTCTGCTATATCCGAAACAGTCATCGGGTGTCCTTCCGACAGGTCCGGATATCTCTTAAGTGCCATATCTGCTGCGATCAGTGCCAGCGACGCATTTGCCACCTGATAGTCTGCCGCAAACGGGACTGTAACCGGTATATCACAAAAAGGAGAATACTCCATTCTGAATGTAACAGAACTTTGTGTACGCTCTGTGACAGTGCTCATACACGGTTCCCATGCGACAGCCGGGCTTCCGAGTTTTCGAGCCCTCTGCCGTATCACTCCGGCCGCTTCCGGGCAGGATGCGTCATAGACAAGCGGTACTCCTGCCTTTATGATGCCCGCCTTCTCGGCCGCGATCTGCCGGATCGTATCTCCCAGGTATTCCATGTGATCGAAGCTGATCGATGTGATCACCGACAGAACCGGTTCTTCGATCGTATTCGTCGCGTCCAGACGCCCGCCAAGTCCGGTCTCACACAGCAGGATATCTATCCCCTGCTGCCGGAAATACCACATGCCGGCCGCAAATAACAGTTCAAAATAGGTAGGGTGGGAATAGCCGTCTTCCACCATATCCTCTGTCGCCTGCATCACATGCAGGAAAGCTTCCAGGAAGTCTTCGTCTGTTACCGGATCCCGGTTTACCTGAAAGCGCTCATTGATCCGTACCAGATGCGGGGACGTGAACAGTCCCGTCCTGCAGCCTGCTTCCCGGAACACGGACTCCAGAAATGCGCATACGCTGCCTTTCCCGTTTGTTCCAGCGACGTGGATCACCCGGAATGCTTTTTCGGGATGAGCGAGTCTGCGCAGCAGTTCGGCGGTATTGCCGGGTTCGTTCTTCTTCGTAAATTTCGGTACTTCGTTGATATACTCAACGGCTTCCCGATAAGTGTATTTCTTCACGTCAGGAAATCCTTCAGCCGTTTGGAGCGGCTCGGGTGTCTCAGTTTACGCAGGGCTTTCGCCTCAATCTGACGGATACGCTCTCTGGTGACGTTGAATTCCTTGCCGACCTCTTCCAGCGTTCTGGCTCTGCCGTCCTCCAGGCCGAACCTGAGCTTCACGACCTGTCTCTCACGTTCTGTCAGAGATTCCAGCGCGTTGGCAAGTTCTTCCTTCAGCATGGAGAACGTAGCGCTGTCCGCCGGGGACAGGGCGGTATCGTCCTCGATAAAATCACCAAGATGGGAATCGTCCTCTTCACCGATCGGGGTATCCAGGGAGACCGGGTCTCTTGAGATCTTCAGAACCTCTCGCACTCTGGATGCCGGAACACCGAGCTTCTCGGCAACCTCCTCCGGAGTCGGTTCACGCCCGAGCTCCTGGAGCAGCTGCCTGGTCATGCGCAGCGTTTTATTGATCGTCTCGACCATGTGGACCGGAACACGGATCGTCCTTCCGGTATCCGCAATCCCGCGCGTGATCGCCTGACGTATCCACCAGGTCGCATAGGTAGAGAACTTGTAGCCTTTCGTATAGTCAAACTTGTCGACTGCCTTCATCAGGCCCATGTTTCCTTCCTGGATCAGGTCCAGGAACGGCATGCCGCGCCCGACATACTTCTTGGCTATGGAGACGACAAGACGGAGGTTCGCTTCCGTCAGTTCCTTCTTCGCTTCCGGATCACCCTCTTCGACGCGCCTCGCAAGCTCAACTTCCTGCTCGGAAGTCAGAAGCGGGACATTTCCGATCTCTTTCAGGTACATGCGGACAGGGTCCTCGGTGGATACTCCCTCCAGGACCTCGGAGGTCTCCTCGATGCGGACTTCCTCCACATCATCAAGATCCTCCATCTCATCTTCTTCACTTTCAAGAAGATCATCGTCATCCGCATCGATCAGGATATCGTCGGCCTCCTCCGGCAGCGGCTCGCCATCCAGGCTGTCCTCCGGCCCCCTGCCCTGGATGACAATAATATTCTGATTCCGGATATGCTCATAGATCTCCTCCATCTGCTCGAGGGGAAGATCCATCCCGTCGAACGCGCTGCAGATCTCATCCATCCGGATCGTATCGTTATTATTCCGTGCCTTCTCTACGATGTCCTGCAGTGTCTGCACAAACTGCGCCTGTGCGTTATCACTCATAAAATGTTACCGCTCCCTCCCGGGCCATGCTGC
>CADCOU010000017.1 GCA_902803155.1 uncultured Lachnospiraceae bacterium
CTCTGTGATATCGTCCAGAAGCGCATGCATTGCCTTATTCTTCTTTCGAAGCTGTTCCTCATACGGAACTCCCTGGTAATCGCATCCGCCACATTTTTTGTATATGGGACATACTCCTGCCGGTATCCGTTCAGATGCTCTCTCCGGTTTTTGACGCTGTTCTGATGTTCCGCGTTCCTTTTGTTTCGGTTTATCTCCCAGGCTGCGCACCTTACCTGACGCCTTCTCCGTTCCAGGCCGGTATGAAGCTTTCTTCTGCGGTTTCCCCTTCCTGTATGAATCCATTTTCCACTCCGATCTCAAGTGCATACGTGACCAGTCTCTCATATTCCCGCTTCGTAACCTTTCTCGACAGCAGCGGATCATCACGCACTGCTTCCATCGGGGTATACTGGTTCATGAGACTGATATAGATACGGTTTCCGTAGGTTTCATGAAGATAACGTACGATCTTTTTTGATTCTTCCACATGTCCCGGAAGGAGGAGATTCCGCACGATCACCCCGCTCAGGATGAGCCGGTTCTCTTCATTTCCCGGCTCCGGCCCGAATACCGGTTCTCCTCTCTGGCGGACCATCTCACGGAGGGCTTCCTCTGCCCTGTCCGGGTAGTCCGATGCCCGGGAACACTTCTGTGCAAGAGAAGGCGTAATGTACTTGAAGTCCGGGAGATATACATCCACCAGCCCCTCCAGCATCCTCAGGGAAGATACCTTCTCATAGCCGCTCGTGTTATACACGACCGGGATGCGCAGTCCATTCTCTTTTGCCAGTCTGATCGCTTCCGCAGTCTGCGGTACATAATGGGTGGCTGTTACCAGATTGATATTGTTGGCTTTCTCCGTATCCTGCAGCCTCAGGAAAATGTCCGCCAACTGCCGGACGCTGACCGCTTTGCCCGGAAGTTCCGCACTCTGCATTCCCGCTCTCTGCGTTCTCCCGGGCTCTGCCGCCGCTGAGATCTCATAATTCTGACAGTAGATACATCCCAGACTGCATCCTGAGAAAAACACGGCACCTGATCCGTTTTTCCCGGAGATCACCGGCTCCTCCCATGCATGGAGCGCTGCTCTGGCGACCATAACCTCCGCCGGTGCACGGCAGACGCCACGGTTTCCCGAGAGTCGGTCCGCCCCGCATTCTCTGGGGCAGATCCTGCAGTTATTCATGAGTTCTTCTGTCATAATCTTCTGCTTCTTCTGATCGCCGTTCTGCCGATAATTGTATCGATTAAACCATACTGAGAATGCCGGGCAAAGTCAACTCCGGTACTCTGTGCGTTTCGCCGGTTCCGTATGCATACCGGAAACGATGCGAAGCCCGTATAGTTGACATTCATAATAGGTGCGTTTATAGTGACTGCAAATCGGAAGTCTTTTCCTTAGACTGCTGCGCATTCATAGAGTAAGACAGTTCCGGTATCATGGGAGAGGTAAAACAAGATGGAGAATGGATTCAGGGCTTTTCTGAAACGGAAAGATATCGAGATCTCAGCAAGACGTTACCTGATCGACGCACTCGGCGCCATGGCGCAGGGACTCTTCTGTTCCCTGCTGATCGGAACGATCATCAATACGGTCGGGACTCAGTTCCACATCGGATTTCTGACGCAGCCGGTCGCTGAGATCGCCGGACAGTCCTATACCGTGGGCGGACTGGCTGTCGCCATGAGCGGTCCCGCGATGGCGGTGGCGATCGGATATGCGCTGCACTGTCCACCGCTCGTCCTGTTTTCACTGGCAACCGTCGGCTTCGCGTCCAACGCCCTGGGCGGCGCAGGCGGTCCGCTCGCCGTTCTCTTCGTCGCGGTCATTGCCGCTGAGATCGGTAAAGCTGTCAGCAAGGAGACCCGGATCGATATCCTCGTAACGCCGCTGGTCACCATCGGCGTCGGGATAGGCCTGTCCGCATGGTGGGCGCCCGCACTCGGAAGAGCCGCCATGAAGGTCGGAGACCTGATCATGTGGGCGACCGACCTGCAGCCCTTCTGGATGGGAATCCTGGTATCGGTTGTCGTCGGCGTTGCGCTTACACTCCCCATCTCTTCCGCAGCGATCTGTGCCGCACTCGGTCTGACCGGGCTTGCGGGCGGCGCGGCTGTCGCCGGCTGCTGCGCGCAGATGATTGGCTTCGCCGTAATGTCCTTCCCGGAAAACAAATGGGGCGGACTGGTCTCCCAGGGGCTTGGCACTTCCATGCTCCAGATGGGAAACATTGTCAGGAACCCGCGTATCTGGATCGGTCCCACTCTGGCTTCCGCCATCACCGGCCCGATCGCGACCTGTATATTCCGGCTGAAGATGAACGGCGCCGCGGTCAGTTCCGGTATGGGAACCTGTGGGCTCGTCGGACAGATCGGCGTATATACCGGATGGGTAAATGATATCGCCGCGGGCACGAAGAGTGCCGTCACGGCGATGGACTGGACCGGGCTGATCCTGATATCTTTTGTACTTCCCGCGATCCTTGCCCCGCTGATCAATCATTTCTGCCGCAGGGCAGGCTGGGTCAAGGACGGAGATATGACGCTGAACTGATGGTCACGGCCGGATCTCATCCAGCGTCTTCTCGTAGGCCGGCATGAATTCCTCCAGGAACACCTCCACCTCCGGAAGCTCCATGGCATGCAGGGACTCCAGCGTCGCTTTCTCAGCGCTCTCGAACTCTCTGTTTCCGGCTTTTCTTTCTTCAATACACTTGATGTAGGCGCTGAGTTTATCGGCGCCTTTTACAAGCCGTTTCTCCTGCTCGTATTCCTCTCCCGGATTGAGCACATGCATGTACTCCGCCCTCATATCCTGCGGAAGGAGTGTCAGGAGACGCATGTTGGCGTCCTGCTCGATATCCTTGTAGGCAGAACGGATCTGACGGTTGAAATACTTCACCGGGGTCGGCATGTCGCCGGTAAGGATCTCCGACACGTCATGAAACATGCCGATCGCCGCAGCATGATCCGCATCCAGGTTCTTCCCGAACCGCTCATTTCCGATCACACAGAGTGCATGGGACAGCATCCCAACCTCAAGAGAGTGTTCAGAGAGATTTTCATTGGAAGAATTCCTCATGAGCGCCCAGCGGTCGATCCATTTCAGGCGCGCCATCATGGCAAAAAAAGCATATTCACTCATTAAAGAGACCTCTCTTCCGTGCGCAGTGCTCACGGTTTTTCCGCTGTCAGCTCTTCGCCATCGAGATGGTTCCGGTACGCTGCACTTCCAGGATTCCGTAACTCTTCAGAAGCTCCAGGAACTCTGCTACGGTATCCGGCGTATTGTGGATCTCAATCATGATGGACTTCGCCGATACATTCATGATCCTGGCCCCCATCACGCTGCACAGCTCAATCAGAGAAGCACGGTTCTGGGCAGTGTAGGACACTTTGATCAGCATCATCTCCAGAGATATGGACTTCACCTCATCCAGGCGGCGCACCTTGATGACGTCCAATTTCTTGTTCAGGTGCTTCTCGATCTGATCGATCGTCCTGGCATCCGCCGTGGATACGATCGTCATGCTGGACACGTCATGCTTGTCCGTTTCACCCACCGCAAGAGAATCAATGTTGTATCCGCGCCTGGCGAACAGACCGGCGATCTGCGACAGGACACCGTCTTTATTTTCTACAAGGACTGAAAAAATCCCTTTCATACATTCTTTCCTTACTTGGTATTGTTTGCGCTGTCTACGTCACACACCATGATTGC
>CADCOU010000018.1 GCA_902803155.1 uncultured Lachnospiraceae bacterium
AGCATGAAATACAGCTTCACCTTGTTCCATCCGCCGAGGAATGCGTCCGTCGCACCGCGCAGGATGTCTTCCTCGGTCAGGCCTTTGTTGATCACGTTGCGCATTCGCTGAGAACCGCCTTCCGGCGCGAAAGTCAGGGAACTCTTCTTGATGTCCTGTACCTTGCTCATGACGTCCAGAGAAAATGCGTCGATCCGGAGGGACGGCAGGGAGATGTTGATGTTCTTCGTCCTGCCGAACTGTTCGATCAGATAGTTTACAAGCCCGGGGAGTTCCGGATAGTCGCTGGTAGATAGTGAACTCAGGGAGATCTCGTCCTGGCCGCTCTGTTCCAGCAATTCCGCCGCCTGTTTTTTCAGAGTCTCCAGGCTCTTTGTCCTCGTGGGACGGTAGATCATCCCTGCCTGGCAGAATCTGCAGCCTCTGATGCAGCCGCGCTGCACTTCCAGCACCACACGGTCCTGTGTGACCTGCATGAACGGAACGAGCGGCTTCGAGATGTACGGCGCGTGATCCATGTCCGTGACGACCTGTTTCCGGACGCGCGCCGGTATGCCCTCTTCATTTGGAACAAATGACTTAAGCGTGCCGTCGTCGTTGTAGACTGCCGTATAGAACAGCGGGCAGTAGATCCCCTCTATCTGCGCCGCTCTGTACAGGAATTCACGCCTTGTCACGCCCTTCTTTCTGCATTCTTTATAGAGGTCAAGCAGTTTGTCATAGACTGTCTCACCCTCACCGATGTAGAACAGGTCGAAGAACTCCGCGATCGGCTCCGGATTGTATGCGCAGGGGCCGCCACCGATGATGATAGGAGCGCCGTCGCCAAGTAGCAGCTCCGGTTCGCCGGTTCTTTTGCCCATTTTTTCTTCCGGACTGTCTCCCCTGCCTTCTCCGACTCCCACAGCTCTGATATAGAGCCTGTCTTCCGCATGCAGCGGTATCCCGCTCAGATCCAGGATCTGCAGGATGTTGGTATAGCACAGTTCATACTGCAGCGTGATCCCCAGGAAGTCCATTTCCATGACGGGATCCTGTGATTCCAGTGCAAACAGCGGTATCTTCTTCTCCCGCATGATTTTGTCCAGATCCGACCACGGCGAATAGACCCGCTCGCACCAGACGTCGGGTCTTCTGTTGAACATTTCATAGAGGATCTGGATACCGAGATGGGACATTCCGATCTCGTAGACATCCGGAAAACACATCGCAAACCGGATCTCTGCCTGGTCTGCGTCCTTTTTTACCGCATTGACTTCATTGCCCAGATACCGCTCCGGCTTGCTGACCGAGAGAAGGATCTCTTCGGGCAGTGCAAGTTTGTAATCCATGTATGGTTCCTTTATAAACGATGGATCCGATTATTACATGTTTCAGAGAATGAATGACCGGATCCTTTTCTGTTCTTTTACTTCTTTTTCGAAGCCTGCTTTCTCTTCAGCGCCGCCAGTTGCTGGGCGATCTTCTTATTTGCCGCTTCCTTGCTGTCTTTATTTTTCTTACCTAATTTACCCATTTTCCTCCGATCCATCCTCATCTTCGCGAAGGGATAAGAAAAAGCTTTCCTTAAACGGTGTGTCGATCACGCGTACCGGCTTGAGCTGGTTTATGGAATAGCCCTTGCTCGCCATCAGTTCGCGGTACAGCTGGTAGGTCTGCTGCTGCACGTACACAACCTCAAGAGGTCCAAGAACTCCCGTGCGTACTTCCTCGCCGTACAATGGATTGGCATGCATCATCAATGTCTCCATGATATCGCGATAGCGGGCATGCTTTTCTCTCGGTATGATCCTGTCCGGTTCCACGATCACTATATAGTGCCCGGGACTTCCGGTATCTGCAAATATGCTGTAATCGTTTATAGCCTCTCCTGTATCCAGTGAAAACCTTTCAACTACCCAGCGGAGCATTTCTTCATTCGTCTTCTCACCGGCGATGGAAAGAACCTGGTTTTTCCTGTAAATGAATTTCAGGAGCGGTGTTTCGTTATAATATCCGGTCACCTGCACCACGTCTCCAAGCCGGTACCGGTAGAAGCCTGAATTGTTGGTTATGATGATCTCATATGCCTCACCGACCTCCAGTTTCTCGATCGTGAGTGTCGTGGTCTGGTCGTCAGACCTGACCGGAATGAATTCATAGAACCCACCGTCCGGTATCAGGACAAATGACTCATCTCCGATATGCCTGGCTGCAGCTATCAGAGATTCCGAAGCAGCAAAGCAGAGGTTGTTAAACGGGATGCTCTTTCCGCTGTATGCCCTCATTCTTCTGACATAGGGTGCGAAACCGCCGGTACCGACGCCTCCGATCCAGCTCATTTTCGGCCAGATTCTGGGGATGATCGGCGTATCGAATCCTTCCCGGAATTCGTGCATCAGTTCAATAGCCCTGCTGCGGTTCGGCTTGATAAACCGTGCAAGGAGATCTCTTATCTCCTGTGGTACGTCGACATCCTTATTGATACGGCCGTACCAGATGTCCTTGCAGAGCATCTCATAGTTGTCCCGGATGTAGTCCATCAGGTCTACGAGTCCGGTCATGAAAACCGAATCCATAAAGACCAGATCACTGTTTTCCAGTGCGAAACGCGCTTTTACATACCGCGTATCCATCTTGGCATTGTTCTGCATGACCTCCCACGGTATGGAAAGTATATAAGGCGCAATATCTTTCATGGACCTGATCAGAGACCCGGAGATCGAACCAAGGCCCACGCCGTCTTCCGCCTTCACGATCTGAATCTCGACGGCGTTCAGGCCGGGGCCGGAAGGGACACCTCTTCCGGTCGTATTGCGATAATACTCGTCCGCGACACCGAAGGCCATGTCAACCGTATATCTGATAAACTTCTTCAGATCGGCTTCCGATACCGGGATGTATTTCGGCACTCCGATACTGCCTGTACTGACCGCATAATGAACCGGCGGGCGGGCACAGAGCAGGTTCTTCTCCCCTTTCATCATACGGCTGATATAAGGCTCATAGTTATCATATGTCGTGAACGGAACCATGGACATGTATTCTTCAGCCGTATGGATCTGCCC
>CADCOU010000019.1 GCA_902803155.1 uncultured Lachnospiraceae bacterium
CCCGAACAGCATTGGTTTCCTGACTCAGAGCGCGGAGCAGTATGTCGTTACCTTCTCGAGTACAGATAGTGAAGGAACCGGCGTCGACAGTCGTACCGTTTCCGTCGATGCAGACAGTACTGTTACCGTCACGGATCTGGAAGACGGGATCGTTGTGAGCGGCGACGAGCTGAATTCTGTAACGATCGAATCGGAAGGCGAATCCAGAAGCTATACGATACCGGATAACGCGAACCTGGTTCTGATCGATCCGGACGATCCTGATCAGAAGGTGACCACCGCTGACCTGCATGACCTGTCCCTGCACTCCTCCATCACCCTGTCCGGCAGTCAGGCGGGATATACCTACACCGGTTGGGAGATCTCTCCCGCAGTTACGGTCCGGGATGTGGAAGGCAAAGAGCTAACTCAGGGAACAGATTATGAGATCTCTTACGAAGACAATGTAAATGCGGGAACCGCTTCCATCCTGGTCACCGGAAAAGGTGATTACACAGGAACCGCCGTGAAGACATTCACGATCAGCAAGGCGGATAATACTCTTTCCGTCAGCGGAAAGACCGCAACACTGAAGTCCAAAAAGCTGAAAAGGAAGAAACAGTCACTCTCAGTCTCCAAGATCATGACTGTCTCCAATGTCGGTCAGGGTACTCTGAGCTACAGGCTTGTCAGCGTCAAAAAGGCAAAGTTCAAAAAGTACTTCAAGATCGACGCAAAGACCGGCAAGGTCACCGTGAAGAAGAAACTGAAGAAAGGCACCTACACGCTCACTGTCACCGTGACCGCTTCCGGCGACACCAATCACAATGCTGGTTCAAAGACCGTGACAGTTAAAGTCAAAGTCAAGTAGATCATTCTTCTCTACAGACATAATCTTGAAAGGCGACAACTAATGATTTAGCATGTGATAAACAATGACCAGTCGGCATAGCAATCAGCGGGGGTAATATACATGATGTATCCGTTTCTTACTCTTGATGATGAAACCGAGATCGTCCACTCGGAGATGCTGCCGGATGGCAGAGTCAAAGTATATATAGAAAAGCCTGATGCAAAAGACTGCTTCCACCACGCAACATGTTATCTGCCGGATTATCAGGTGGAGGATGTATTCGGATTCTCTGAAAGCGAAATGAAGCAGTTTCTGAAGATCATACAGGATACGGCACACCTGATTCTTAAATAATGCCCGCTCCACTCATCATAAACTGCGCCGCGCTCAGAAGGTCTTCCGGCGTCGTGATCTTCAGGTTACGATAGGATCCCTCTACCATCCTGACGCGCACACCGCTTTCTTTTTCAACAACCATCGCGTCGTCGGTCACATCTGTGATCCCGTCTGCGATCAGTTTCCTGTATGCCTCATACACCAGCGGAAATGAGAATACCTGAGGCGTCTGCGCCTGCCACACAATCCTGCGGTCAGGCGTCTGCATGGCGAAGCATTCTTCGTCCACTATCTTGATCGTGTCCTTAACCGGCATCCCGACAACGCATGCGTGATGCTCTCCGGCACAGGCAAGTGCCCGCGCTAGCAGCGGCTGATCGATCAACGGTCTCGCGCCGTCATGGATGAAGATAATGGGTGTGTCAGTGCCCCAGTCCCCGGAACGATCGGCCAGTTCTTCCGACGAAGATTCCGACGAGCCATACCGCGATGCAGGAGCCAGATCCGTATCTTTTATCAGCTCTTTTGCAGCCTTCAGGCCTTCCCAGACCGACAGGTAGCGTTCCGCCCCGCCCGGGACGATCCGCTTCACTTTATCAAATCGATACTTATCGATGATCTCTTCCCTGCAGTACGAAATATCTTCTTCCGACGTAACCAGGATGACGGAATCAACTCCTGGAAAATCCTGGAACGCCTGCAGCGACCATGCAAGCACCGGCTTCCCGCACAGGTCCAGATACTGCTTCGGCACATCGCTGTGCATCCTGCTGCCCCGCCCCGCCGCCAGAACGATCGCGGTATTCTGGAGCCCGATGGATTCATAATGATTCTCAGTCCCTGTCTGCATCCCGGCCCTCCTGCCTGTTTCCGGTATCCTGTGATCCCATGACTGGGTCACGATAGTGCGCAGCCGGCTTAATCCCGTCGCTGCTCTCCCAGTTTCAGATTCGGCACCGCGTTCAGGCTCCAGTCGGAACGGATCCCGCGCAGGTAGTCGTAATACGCCGCCGCGCCGATCATGGCGGCATTGTCG
>CADCOU010000020.1 GCA_902803155.1 uncultured Lachnospiraceae bacterium
CCGCAGCGGCAGGCTTTGCTCTCCCTTCCCTCGATCTTCGGAAGCGAATACTTCACGCGGGCGTCATAGGCAGCATATTCCGGTCTGAGTTCCATACCTGACTGGGGAAGGTCCCCGATCCCTCTCCATCTGGAATCGCAGGGCTGCATGTATTTCTCAACCAGCGCCGCCGCCTGGGGGCTTCCTTCGTCCTTTACGACTCTCGGATAGCAGTTTACGAAGAACGGCCTGCCTTCCTGATGCTTTTTCACGATCACGGCGATCGCAGTGAGGAGTTCGGCAGGCGTGAATCCGGCCACCACTCCGCTCATGCCTTTCTCCAGCATGGCCCGGCAGTCCTTCGTCCCTACAACCGCACAGACATGGCCAGGATACAGATAGGCATCCGTCGTGTCCATCATAGCTTCATAGGCAGTCGGCATGGTTTTGTTCGCTGTCAGCAGGGAGAAGTTCGTCAGAGCGTCCTCCTCTGCCATCTGAACGGCAATGCATACGGACGGCGTAGTGGTTTCAAAGCCTACGGACAGGAACACTACCTGTTCTTCCGGATGTTCTTTCGCATAGGCTTCGGCGTCCGGCGGAGAATACACAACTTTGACCCTTGCGCCTTTTCCTCTCGCTGTCTGCAGGCTCTGCGAAGATCCCGGGACTCTGACCAGGTCTCCGAAGGTGCAGATCGTGCAGTCTTTCTCCAGCGCGAGCATGATCGCTTCGTCGATAAATGAAACCGGCGTCACGCAGACCGGACATCCCGGTCCTGAGATCAGATGGATGTTCTCCGGCAGCAGGTTCCGGATGCCCTGCCGGAAGATCTCATGCGTATGCGTCCCGCATACTTCCATAATACGGATCGGCGGACCATCGTATCCCTCAATAACAGAACGCGCTTTTTCTATCGCAGTCATAAAAGGAAATCCTCCATCAGTTCATCCGCTTCTTCGCTGTCCGACCCGCCGATCTTCGCAATCGCTGCTCCGGCGTGCACCATGACATAATCACCCGGCTCCAGGTCCGACAGCAAAGCAGCAGATACCTCACGCCTGGCTCCGGAAGCATCGACCAGTGCCGTTCCCTTGCTTACTCTAACAACCTTTGCCGACAATCCGACACACATATCCCTACGTCCTCCCTGTTCTATTTGTTCCTGTACTGATCTGTATCCCTGTCCTGATCACGGTCAGCGGGACTCTTTTTCACCTTTCAGCTGTCCATACTGGCGAACGGCTTATCCAATGCGCTTTGACGGGCAATCGCCATGGCTGCCACTGCCTGCCCCAGACAGATCCCTCCGTCGTTCGGTGAGACAAGATGATGTGTCAGGACCCTGAACCCGTCTGCTTCCAGCAGATCTTTCGTGCGCTCCAGGAGCAGCGTATTCTGGTAAACCCCGCCGCTCAGAGCGCAGGTCCGGATGCCTGTCCGCCTGCTCCCTTCCGTCAGTGCCGCCGCGATCTGACGGGCGAGCACTTCATGGAACAGATACGCGAGATATCCGGCATCCGTTCCGTTTATCCTTTCTTCTGCGATCCGGGCAAACAGACGATCCGTGCGCAGGATCATCCTTCCGTCGTTGACTGATGACAGTTCTGTAAATTCAGCCCGCCCTGTTCCTGCTGCACCCGAAACCACCGCAGCAGCTTCCCGGTTCTGTTTCCGCCATTTCTCAGCTGCAAACTGCAGGCTGCAGGATGCGTCACCTTCATAAGTGGAGATCCTGCAGATCCCGAGCACCGCGCTCACTGCGTCAAAGAGTCTTCCTGCGCTGGTCGAGACCGTCGTATTGATCCCTCTGTCCGCCATGGTGCAGATCACTTTTGCCTCCTGCGCACTGCACAGCGACAGTTCCTGCACCAGATCGTCCATTTCAAGAGAATGGAGCATGGATACCGCGATGCGCCATCCCTCTCTTGAGGCGATATCCCCGCCCACATGAAGGAATGGCTGAATGCTTCCGATCCGCTCAAACCCCTCATAGTCCGCCAGGAGGATCTCCCCTCCCCAGATGGTTCCGTCAGTCCCGTATCCGGTTCCGTCAAATGAAGCGCCGAGAACCTTCTCCGGATAATCATTTTCTGCCATACAGGAAACGATATGCGCGTAATGGTGCTGGATCCGGATGACCGGAAGCGTACATGTCCGGGCCAGCTCCTCTGCGAGGGCGGACGACTGATATGCCGGATGAAGATCACAGGCGATCACCCGGGGCTTCACCTCAAGCAGGGTCTCCATCCTTCCGATAGTCTCCCGGAGTGCCCTGACAGAACGGACATCTGCGAGGTCCCCAATATAGGAAGACGGGTAAAAGAGCGTGTCCTTCCCGATGCAGAATGTATTTTTCAGTTCGCCCCCGACGGCAAGAACCGTACAGTGTTCATCACGGTTTCCGTCGGCAGGTCTTCCTCCCGGCATCTCACTCAGCATGACCGGAAGCGGCGCGTATCCGCGGGAACGCCGGATCATGTACGGGCCTTCCCCGGTAAAATCCATGACAGAGTCGTCACAGCGGATCCGGATCCTGCGGTTGTGTGAGAGGATACAGTCACAGAACCCGGACAGTTCCCGCACTGCTTCCTCATCGTCCCTGCAGATCGGAGCGCCGGACACATTGCCGCTCGTCATGACCAGCATGTCTGACACCCGGCTCTCATCGGGATAATCAAACAGAAGCACCTGAACCGGTGCATAGGGAAGCATCACGCCGACCTTCGGGTTGCCCGGAGCCACTGCCTCACAGAGTCTCGGGGCATCATCCTTGCAGGCGGCAGGCTGAACTGCATTCCCGCCAGTGACGGATGCCGGCCTGTCCTGTACGGATCCTCCCCTGCGCTCCAGCAGGAGGATCGGTTTCTGATGCCCTGTCAGGATCTCATACTGCTCCTCATTCAGGATGCATTCACGCCGCACAACGGACTCATCGCGCATCATGACAGCAAACGGCTTCACCGGCCGCTTCTTTAACTGCCTGAGTCTGCTGACCGCCTTCTCATCCGACGCATCGCAGCAGAGATGAAATCCGCCGATCCCCTTGACTGCCGCGATCCCGCCATCCTGCAGGATCCTCCGAACATAGCGGATCGCATCCGCGCCTCTCTCTTCTCTCCCGACGACATATACCTCAGGCCCGCAGTCATTGCAGCAGACCGGCTGGGCATCAAAGCGTCTGGATGCGGGATCGTAATATTCCCGCTCACACTCCGGACACATAGGGAATTCCTTCATGGAAGTCCGCTTGCGGTCATAGGGCAGCGCGTCCAGGATCGTCAGCCTGGGGCCGCACGAAGTACAGTTGATAAACGGATGCAGGTATCTTTTATCCGAAGGATCCCGCATTTCCCTCAGGCAGTCTTCACAGATCGCGATATCCGGGGAGACGAATATCTCTCCCTTCTCTTTGATACTCTCTACGATATCAAACCGCTCCGAAAGCGGATCCGCATTGTCTGCCGCCTTAACATCGATCTTCAGGATCACAGAGCGCTTCGGAGGCCTCTTTTTCAGCAGATGAAGAAAGCGGTCGATCTGATCTTCCTCACCCTGTGCAATGACCTCAACATAGGAGCCGCGGTTGCTCACGGAGCCTGCGATCCCCGCCTCATCGGCATGCCTGCTCACAGTCGGCCGGAATCCCACTCCCTGGACGATCCCGTAGATCCGTATTCTTTTCGTGATGATCTGTTTCAACCGAAGCGCCTTTCTGTCTGTATCTTTATCTTTCTCTCCGCTGCCAGAGTTTTATTCTGACATCTGTCTGCTGCCGGAATTCTATGCCCGACTCTGCCTGTCTGCTGCAGGCGCCTGTCCGGATACCGCAAAATGAACCGCATCGATCCATTTCCCTCCATAGAACGGGACCAGACGTTTCAGGACCGGATCCGCAATGATCAGATCGTATCCGCCGTCTCTGACCAGGGAAATGAAATCCCCTTCTTCCCGCAGGCTGACATCTCCTTCTTCCTGCATCTCCGGCAGCATCATAAACCAGGACGCAGCCGTGACAGACTGTTTCGAATCCTTCCGGATCTGCTCACGCAATGCGTTGGCCCGGACCTGCTGGTGGACAATGAGAATCCTGTCAGATCCTTCCGTCTGCCGGACCAGACCGTCTTCAGACAGCAGATCTCCGTCTGCAGAACCTGACGGATACCCCGTCTCATACGGGATAGCGAACGTCTTTTCAAGATAATCTGCCGCCGCGATACCGGCCGGCGATACCACCAGGTTCCGGGAGACGGATGCCGCCCGTCTCACCGCATCCAGTCCGCCTTCCAGCCCGTAGATAAGGACTTCTCCGTACCCCTGCTCCGTGAGCGCTTTTTTCAGGGCAGCTGCATCTTCCGAGATGCGGAAGTCCATTGGGGTAAAGCCGATCACGCCGATCGCCGGCGGGGTCTGTTTTCTTTCTGTTCCGCTTTCCCTCTCCGATGTATCACAAGTGCCATTTACTGCTGCGGATATGTCCTGCGGCATCTCACCTGCGTATGTTTTCATCAGTTCCAGGAAGGCGGCCTCGATCCCCCTGTCATAGAGTTCCATTCCATTGGTCGGAACCGGCAGGACCTTAAG
Source organism: uncultured Lachnospiraceae bacterium (assembly GCA_902803155.1). GTDB lineage: Bacteria > Bacillota > Clostridia > Lachnospirales > Lachnospiraceae > Porcincola. The sequence goes on from CADCOU010000020.1 coordinate 4,564, forward strand.
GGAAGTCTTCTTCTCCGCCATCCGCTTCAGTGCCCGGTAGTCCGTCGCGATCACTGCCGGAACCGGTGTCCCGACCAGTGCGATGAATTCCGGACGGATCGTCTGTGCAGCTTCCGTAAGCTTTTCCACCAGCAAGTCATCCCTTCCGAGGATCGCGTCCATGTCGCGAAGCCCTGCGCTGAATACTGCACCTGCTCCCTGAGGCATCAGCCACCTCGGTTCATCGAACCCGCAGATATTGCCTGCGCATCCTCCCGCGTCTACGATCACGGTCATGCCGCCGAGTGCGTACAGCACGGAGACCGCTCCGGACTGATCCGGCGCAAACGGTGTGAGATGTCTGCGGAATCCGTGAACCTGTCCGGACGCAGGCTGCGGGATCATCTGTCCGCCGGAATCTGCTTCTTTTCCGGACAGCAGTTCAGTTTCAGTGGAATCCGCCGGGTTTCCCAGGGCAGCTTCCATTGCCTCATACAGCTTTCTGACGCCTGCATACCCGAACGGCTGGCGGTCCTCATTCCAGTTGACCTGTGCAGTCTCCGGATGGTAGTGAGCCGCATCCTTGCCGAGCGCCAGGCAGATCTCATTTTCATCTCCCCGGAAGAACATCATGGACGGATCCTGGTTGCAGTAAAACCTTGTCTGGGGGGAGATCTGCGCAAGCCGGGTGATATACGGCATGCTCTCTGCGGCAACCGTTCCGAACACTTCCATGACCCGCGCGCCGCCCGACGCAAGCGCAAGCGAGAGCTCAAACGGATCGGCATTTAATGTTTCTCCGATCGCGATCTTCAGATCCGGATGCTTCCGGTGGAATTCCCGAACGACCTGTATCGTTTCTTCATAATCCCGCTGCTCCCTTTCGAGAAGTCTCCTTCCCCGGTCCTCACGCGGATTTCTCTGTGTTCCTGCGGCATCCTCAGAATCCACCGTTTCTGAAGCGTTCCCCTCTTTCACATTTTCGTTATTCTCCCCCTGCAGTCCGAGCACCTTGAAAAATGCACTGTACTGACGGTGGATGCGCTCCGGATCATAGAAACGTTTCAGTTCCATATACGGCATGCCGAGCCGCTCTGACAGGTCATCCGCCGCTGCCCTGCACTCCGGGTTCAGTACCAGGTTGAAATGAGCTTCCGACATCTCCAGGAACTGTTCATAACTCTCACACCGGGACA
>CADCOU010000021.1 GCA_902803155.1 uncultured Lachnospiraceae bacterium
GGTTTCGCTCCCGGCAGAGAAGTCCAAGAAGCTGATCGACGGCGGCTATGTCGGCAAGACTGTTGTTATGGGTATCCGTCCTGAGCATCTGAACGATGATCCGGAAGTTGTTGCGAAGAGCAATTCCGTCCTGGATGCAAAGATTGAAGTTTACGAACTGCTCGGTGCAGAAGTATTCCTGTACTTCACCATCAACGGTTCAAACATGACCGCTCGCGTCAATCCGAAGACCGAAGCAAGAACCGGATCCGAAGTCAAGTTCGCGATCGATGTTGACAAGGTACATGTCTTCGATAAGGAGACCGAGGCAACCATCACCAACTGATCCGGAATTCAGAACAACATACAGTAAGATGATCAGAGAGCCGTCCCGGGTTGGGACGGCTCTCTTGTTTTACACGGAATAATAAGGTAGAATTTCTATTGAATTGCAGAGACAGCTATGCCGCCGGGAGCAGAAAAGCGAGGAAGACGATGATTTCAAATCAGACGATCAAAAGTTCTATCGATAAACTCAAAGCGATTACGAAGATCGATTTTTCCGTTCGAAATATGGATGGGTACGTGGTTGCTTCCACGGAAGCAAAAGAATCCATCAGCGCAGAGACTGCCGCACAGTTCGCCCAGTCTCCGGCCGACAGCCAGGAACTGCGCGGTTATTATTTCTTTAAGGTAATGGGGGAGGAAGATCCGGAGTTTATCCTGATCGCCAGAGGATCCGGTGAGGATGTACACATGATGGGACGGATCGCTGTCAGTCAGCTTCAGGACCTGATCGTTGCGTACCGTGAGCGGTTTGACCGGAATAATTTCGTGCAGAATCTCCTTCTGGACAACCTGCTTCTGGTGGATATCTACAACCGGGCCAGAAAACTGCATATTGAGCCGCAGCTCCGCCGGGTTGTGTATATCATTGAGACGAAGCACGAGCGGGATAACTCTGCGATGGAAGTTGTCCGCAGTCTGTTCGGGAGTGAAGAGGGAAATCTGATCACGGAAGTGGATGAGAAGAGTATTATCCTGATACAGGCACTGGATGAAAAGTCCGGATATGATGACCTGGAGGAAACGGCCGTAACGATCCGGGATACACTGAACACGGAAGCGATGATCGATGTGAGAGTGTCCTGCGGAACCATCGTAAATGAGATCGCCCAGGTCTCCCGTTCATTCAAGGAAGCCCGTATGGCGCTGGATGTCGGAAAGATCTTCTATACGGGCCAGCGCGTACATATGTACAGTACGCTGGGAATCGGGCGTCTGATCTACCAGCTTCCGGAAAACCTCTGCCGGATGTTCATCAAGGAAGTGTTTACGAAACAGCAGCCGGAGGAGTTTGACGAAGAGACGCTTACAACGATCAACATGTTTTTCGGAAACAGCCTGAACGTCTCCGAGACGGCAAGACAGTTGTTTGTTCATCGAAATACGCTGGTGTACCGGCTGGAGAAGCTGTCCCGCTCTACCGGGCTGGACATCCGTTCCTTTGACGATGCGGTCACTTTCAAGATCGCGCTGATGGTAGAGAACTATCTGAAGTATATTGAGAAAAAAAGTCCTTGACGGTTTTAACAGTCTAACGTATAGTATGAGCGTTAATTAAATAGTTTGCTTTTCTCTTATTCAGAGGCGGCGGAGGTACAAAGGACCTGTGAAACCGCGGCAACCCCGTATATGCGGAAGGTGCCAACCTGAGCGAGATATCTCGAACAATAAGGGGATTCAACGAGAGATGCTGAGTCCGCCTTGCGTGGACTCTTTTTTCGTGGAGGCGCTATTGCATCGCTTCCCCCATATAAGGAAAAGCAGATGCGCAGGGCTGTTGTGAAAACAGCCGGAAAGGAAAAGAAGATGGATAAAATGCTGTTTACTTCGGAATCCGTTACAGAAGGACATCCGGATAAAGTCTGCGACGCGATTTCTGACGCGATCCTGGACGCGGTCATTGCGCAGGATCCGATGAGCCGCGTCGCCTGCGAGACAACTGCCTGCACCGGCTTTGTCGTTGTCTGCGGAGAGATCACGACCAGGGCGAATGTAGATTACCAGAATATCGTCCGCGATACGATCCGAGAGATTGGCTATACCGGTTCCGATATGGGATTTGACGCGGATTCCTGCGCAGTATTCGTAGCGCTGGACAAGCAGTCGCCGGACATCGCCCAGGGTGTAGACAAGGCGCTGGAAGCAAGAGAAAACCAGATGACAGACAGCGAGATCGAAGCGATCGGCGCCGGCGACCAGGGCATGATGTTCGGATACGCCACCAATGAGACCGACGATTACATGCCGTTTGCCATCGACCTTGCGCACAAGCTCTGCCTGCAGCTGGCCAGAGTCCGCAAGGACGGCACGCTGGGGTATCTCAGACCCGACGGAAAGAGCCAGGTTTCCGTGGAATATCAGGACGGCAGACCGGTCCGACTGGAAGCAGTTGTTCTGTCCACGCAGCATGATGCGGACGTCTCTCAGGAACAGATCCATGCAGATATCCGGAAATATGTTTTCGATCCGGTGCTTCCGAAGGACATGCTGGATGAGAATACCAAGTATTTTATCAATCCGACCGGCCGTTTCGTGATCGGGGGACCGCATGGCGACGCCGGCCTGACCGGACGGAAGATCATCGTTGATACCTACGGCGGAGCCGCAAGACATGGCGGCGGAGCATTTTCCGGAAAAGACTGTACGAAGGTCGATCGCAGCGCAGCCTACGCCGCAAGATATGTAGCAAAGAATATCGTGGCTGCAGGACTTGCAGACAGATGCGAGATCCAGCTTTCGTATGCAATCGGAGTCGCGCAGCCGACTTCTGTCATGGTCGGAACCTTCGGTACCGGAAAGCTTGCGGATGAGAAGCTTACGGAGATCATCCGCGAGAACTTTGATCTCAGGCCGGCAGGGATCATCCGGATGCTTGACCTGCGCCGGCCCATCTATAAGCAGACTGCGGCGTACGGCCATTTCGGAAGAAACGATCTGGATCTCCCGTGGGAGAGACTGGATAAGGTCGAGAGTCTGAAGAAGTATCTTGCTTAACTAAAGTGGAAGAGGTCCCGGAACGGCAGTATAGTTCCGGGACACATTTTTATCAGCACAGCAGGAACGCGTGAGTCTTGGCAGTGAAGCAGGCAGCGTCAGACCACCGTGATTCAGGAGATGGTATGCGGATCGAATATGAAGATAAGGATATTATCATTATATATAAGGAAGCGGGACTTCCGGTCCAGTCCGGGAAGACTTCCCGGAAAGATCTGGTCAGCATGCTGAAGAATCATCTCGCTCAGGAAGCAGGCGCAGCAGAGGCGACCCATTCAGAAGAGCAGCGGAAGCATCCGGCAATTCATAAGCCGCAGAAAAGCGGGACGCGTCCGGGAGAGATATATCTGGGGATTGTCCACCGCCTGGACCAGCCGGTGGAGGGGCTGCTTGTTTTTGCGAAAAATCCGAAGAGCGCGGCATCCCTCAGCGCACAGGCCGCGGCGAAGGATAAGATGGAGAAAGTCTACAGGGCGGTTGTCTGCCTGGATTCGTCTTCCTATCCGCTGGTCATCGATGGGATGAAGCGGGAGATAACACTTACGGACTGGATCGGGCGCGACTATTCGTCGAATACCGCGTATGTTGCTTCCGAAGACGAGAAAGATGCAAAGAAAGCAGAGCTTGTGTTCCGCACGCTCTGGATCCGTGAGAGTCGCGCGCTTCTGGAGATCCGGCTTCTTACCGGACGCCACCACCAGATTCGTGTCCAGATGGCACATGCCGGCATGCCGATCCTGGGGGATCGGAAATATGGAGATCCGGAAAGAACGGCTCTGCCTTCCGAAGAAGAAAGGAAGGCTTATCCTCTCTGTCTGTGTGCCTGCCGTCTGTCATTTTATCATCCGGTATCCGGGAAGAAGATGGAATTCAGCACGGAGCCGGCTTTTTCTGACAGGATGGATGTATTATAATAAGAGCCGGACCCGGGAGCGCCCGGATAATTCAGGAAATAAACAAACACGGGTGGATAATCGTTGCAGCAGAAACGGGAAGTAAAAGTTCTTCTTTCAGACAGCTTTAAGGAGCTTGTCCTTGAGAAGCCGGTCGAGAAGATCACGATCAAACAGATCACAGATCGCGCCGGCGTGATCAGGGTGACTTTCTATAATCATTTTCAGGACAAATACGAGCTTCTCGAATGGATCTGCCGCGAGGAGGTCATCAACCCGAGCAGGATCCTCTTTCAGAATGGCATGCAGCGCGAAGCTGTGACGCTGATCTTTACGGCACTTCTGAAAAACAAGGTATTCTACAGCCATGTTGCGCATATGACGGGGCAGAATTCCTTTGAGAGCATCCTGCGAAAGCTGATATCGGAAACCATCACTGAGTGCTTTCCGCTTAGTGCATCCGGCAGATCAGAGAAGTACGGCTGGATCTCCTCGAAATGGATCGCAGAGTATTATTCCAGGAGTTTCACGTTTGTCCTGATGAGCTGGATCGATAAGGATATGACGGTTCCGCCCGAGGAGATGGTTAAACTCTATGAGCTGATCACGAAGCATTCCCTGATCGATCCTCCGGTGGAAATCTGACCGGAATCTCTTCTGTTTTCCGTCGGCTTTTTCTTCCTGCATTTTCGCTGCGGTACTGATTCACAGTACCGCAGTTTTCTGTGAAGGCAACCGTTCATCATCGAGCAAGCCTGCATGCGAGATGACTCTGCATATACCAGTAATAGTACCTGCGGCCGACGGTTTCCCTATATGTTGAAGGGCTTAAAAAAGCCCGAAAATACGGCGTTTTTACGGCGAAAAAAGGTTTGACAAAAGAAGACGGGCTGACATATAATAACATTTGCCGCTCCCCTGAAAGAGGCGGCGGCACAGCTGAATAACCATTGTTATTCGGGCTCGGAGAAGTACTCAAGAGGCCGAAGAGGCGCCCCTGCTAAGGGTGTAGGTCGGGAGACCGGCGCGAGGGTTCAA
>CADCOU010000022.1 GCA_902803155.1 uncultured Lachnospiraceae bacterium
TTCACGCGCCGCGGTGTAGATGTTACGATACCGAATGCTTTCGCTGCCATGTCACTCCACCCCCTTTACATTCTTTGATACAAGAAGGATATTTTCGCTGTCCGCCGAGCCGACAACAGCGCCTTTTCCGATCTTCACCCCGCTCGCGACGATCGCTCTCGTGACAGTCGCGCCTTCCTCTACTTTCGCATCCGGCATCAGGACGGAATCGATCACCTTTGCCCCTTCCATGATGAAGGAACCGGTTGAAAGCACACTGTTTTTCGCAGTTCCGTAAATAACCGAACCCTGTGTGACATAGATGCGGTCGATCTCCGCATCCGGTCCGATATAGGCCGGGAGCGCCGAGGAATCCTCGGAATAGATCCTCCAGGAGGCATCACTCAGATCCAGTTCATTCTTCTTGTCCAGAAGATCCATGTTTGCTTCCCAGAGGGAATCAATGGTTCCTACATCTTTCCAGTATCCCTCGAAGCGGTATGCGATCAGCTTCTTGTTCTCCGCCAGCATGGTCGGAATGATGTTCTTGCCGAAGTCGTGATCGGAATCCGGATTCTTCATGTCGGAGATCAGGAGTTTGCGCAGATCCTTCCATGTAAAGATATAGATTCCCATCGAAGCTAAGTTGCTCTTCGGATGCGCCGGCTTTTCCTCGAATTCGACGATGTCCCCGTCATCATTCGTGTTCATGATGCCGAACCGGCTCGCTTCCTTCATCGGGACCGGGCGGACTGCGATCGTCGCGTTCGCGCCCTGCTCGATATGCGCCTGCAGCATCTTGTCATAATTCATCTTGTAGATATGGTCTCCGGACAGTACCAGGAGGTAATCCGGATTGTACTGATCGATGAAGTCGATATTCTGAGAGATCGCATCTGCCGTTCCGCGGTATACATCCAGTCCTGAATCCGCTTTCTCTCTAGGCGTCAGTACAAATACGCCGGAATCATCCGAGTCAAGTCCCCAGCGGGATCCGGCGGCTACATAACTGTTCAGCAGCACGGATTCATACTGTGTCAGCACTCCTACGATGTCGATACCGCTGTTTGCACAGTTGCTGAGCGGGAAATCCACGATACGGTATTTTCCGCCATAGGATACTGCCGGCTTCGCCACTTTGTCGGTAAGTTCATGAAGCCTGCTTCCACGTCCTCCTGCAAGGATCATGGCAAGCATTCCACCCTGTTTCATGATTCGAGTCCCTCCATTTTTCTAAAACTTCCTACGGGTTGCTCACGTTGCTCATCTTGATTAAACATCTGTCTCTATTATACGTCTAATCCGCGATTTGTCATCCCTTAATTTCCACTTCCAGAAGGACCGGATTGTGATCAGAACTGACAAATTCCTCATCCAGGGTTTCAAGGCTCTTTACATCCAGGTTGGAAGATACAATGAAACCGTCGATCATATAGTACTGGAAATGATTTTTATCAGCTCCCTCATAGACCCGGTCAAGTGACCTGCAGGTCGGAACGGAGCTGTCCATCAGGAACTGAAGTCCGCTGCCAAATTCGCTGATATCGATCTCCCCGGGCAGCCACATTCCTTCCAGAATCGGATACGCCGATGAATCGACATTTGAGAATATCTGGTTGAAATCACCGCCGGCGATTACATAATTCCCTTTTGCTGCCTCATTTTCCAGGAGTGCTTTCAGCTGATTTGTCTGAGCGATCTTGCCCTCTCCGCTGTCATACGCTTCCAGGTGGAGATTCACAAGAACCAGTTCCTTCCCGTCTGCAGCCGGAATACGGGATATGAGAAGGCACCTCTTGAGGTTTGCGACACGTACCGGCCACGAGAACGGACACGGAAGCTGTTCTCTCACTGCCTCAGTCTGATGCCACTTCGATAACGTCTCGACGCCGCTGTTTACCGTTCCGATCGGAGGGATCGGGTAAGGAATGAAGGGTACCCTGAAGTTATACGCAAAGGATGCTTCCATATCAGGGAACAGATCCACATACATTTCCACTTCATTCACATGGTGGGAACGCATGGAATTCTGATCCACTTCCTGAAGGAAAACAATGTCCGGATCCTCCTGTCTGATTACCTCAGCGATATCGGATATATTCTTCAGAACACGCTCCCTGCTGGCCGTATTGACGCTCTTCCCGCCGTCCATGAAGAAGTCCGCATTGTCTCCCAGGGCTCCATATCCTGTGTTCCATGACAGGACACGGATCGTTCCGGAATCAGGAAGAGTCTCCGAATTCACATTGGAGACGGTCAGATCCGTATGATCACCCGCAGCAGGATTGTATTCGGTCAGAGAAAGATAACCGATCAGCAGCATGAATCCCAGACCCGCGCATAAAACTGCGATCAGCAGTATACGGATCACCAGTACAGGCAGGGATCTCTTCCCGGTCTTCGTTTTCATGATTCACCGCATCCTTTCATAAAAGCAATACTACTGTCACTAATAACAAAGACTGCCCCGGAGTTACCGGAGCAATCTTTTTCAGTATATTGCACTTTTTAAAATTCTTCCCTCATATGGAAGTACCCCTGACAGACATTTTTATTCAACCGAAATGACATAGTAATAGATCGGCTGACCGCCGTATGCAACTTCCACTTCACAGTCCGCAAACTGCTCACTGATCTTCTCCGCGAGTGCCTGCGCGTCCTCCTCGGAAGTGTCTTTGCCGTAATACACGGAGATCAGTTCAGAAGTATCATCCACCATGTTTGCCAGGGAACTGAGGGCAGTCTCTTCCACGTCCTGTCCGACAGCTATGATGCCGCTGTCGCCGACGCCCATGATATCCCCTTCATGGATCGTCTGGTCGTCGATCTTCGTGTTGCGCACTGCATAGGTCAGTTCGACAGTTTTGACCTCTTTGATCTCCTCGCGCATCAGCTCTTCATTTTCCTGCACGGACTTCTCAGGCAGGTAATTGAGCAGAGCGGTAATGCCCTGCGGTATCGTCTTCGACGGAACCACTATGATCTGCTTGCCCTCTACGAGCTTCTGAGCCTGCTCGGCAGCGAGAATGATGTTCTTGTTGTTCGGGAAGATAAATACGGTATCCGCATTTACCCTGTCCACGGCGCTTATGATGTCCTGTGTGGAAGGATTCATGGTCTGTCCGCCTTCAATCAGGCAGTCAGCGCCCAGTTCACGGAAGATATCACCCAGTCCTTCGCCGATGGAGACTGCGATAAAACCGACATCCTTATGCGGCATCGGCGTTTCTTCCACGCTCTCCGGATCCGCTGTCGGATCCGCCATGGCTTCCTCCAGCTCATTCTCTTCAAAAATATGAAGCGGATACTGCGGCCTCTCTACGTTGTTTATCACATGGATCCTGGAAAGGTATCCGTAATGCAGGGCTTCTGTGAGTACAGCACCGGGATCATCCGAATTGATATGAACCTTCAGGCCTTCCTCGCACCGTTCAGCCGCCACATCGGCACCCTGTTCCTCCAGGAATGAGACAAACTTCAGTCTCTCTTCCACGGATATATGATCTGTATTCTTCAGGATGAATTCCGTACGGTATCCGAACTTCCGGACGATCTCCTGCTCTTCTTCCTCTTCTTCTTCGATTCCAAGAAAACCGTTATAACAGCCTTTCAGGATCTGGACGAGGCCCTGTCCGCCCGAATCCACGACTCCTGCTTCCTTCAGGACCGGGAGCATCTCGGGAGTCAGGTCCAGAACTCTCTGCATCTCATCAATGATCGCCTTCAGCAGATCTTCCAGTTCGATATCCGGGTTTGCGGATGCCAGTTCTTCCGCCTTGTCTGCCCCTGCTTTGGCAACAGTCAGGATCGTACCTTCCTTCGGCTTCATGACCGCCTTGTAGGCAGTCTCCACTGCCTTGCGGAACGCTCTTGCCGTGTTCTCCGGTGTGATACCCGGCTCATTTCTCCATACTTTGCTGCAGCCACGGAAAAGCTGCGACAGGATAACGCCGGAATTGCCTCTCGCACCGCGCAGGGAACCGGAAGAGATCGCCTTGCAGACAGACTCCATCGTCAGCGGGTCGAGTTTCTTTACCTCATCCGCCGCAGAGCTGATCGTAAGTGTCATATTGGTTCCGGTATCTCCGTCCGGTACCGGGAACACATTCAGTTCATTGATCCATTCTTTCTTCTGCTCAAGATTCCTGGCTCCGGCAAGGAACATTCTGGCCATCAGAGCAGCATCTATGTTATTTGAATTCAAAACCATGACCTCCAGACAAACGCTGCGTTAATCAATAACCTTCACGCCTTCTACGTAGATATTGATCTTCGAGACTTCCATACCGGTAAATGCTTCCAGCTTATAGCTGACGCTGTCTACAAGATTCTCCGCCACCGCAGAGATGCTCACGCCGTAAGAAACAATGACATGAAAGTCAAGTTCGATCCGGTTCCCGCTTACGCGAACGTTAATGCCATGACCGAGATGATCGCGTCCGAGCAGCTTGACGAGGCCGTCCTTCATGCTGACGCTTGCCATGCCGACGATCCCGAAGCATTCCACCGCTACGGAACCGGCATAGGTCGCGATAACATTGGGATCGATCACGATCGAACCAAGATTATTGTTCATCCGAACACTCATAGGAAACCTCCTTCCATAATCCGTTATATTCTATCAGAGAACGGACCTTTTGAAAAGATGCAAGCGCATTCTCATGACTTCAGTCATAACCATAAAATCACGGTAAAATCGTTCAAATATTATCTTGCAAAGAAGGGTTATCTCTGATACAATACTCAAGTCGCGGTTTAGATAGGAGGTGCTAGAGATGGCCAGATGCGCAATTTGTGACAAGGGTGCTCACTTCGGTAACAA
>CADCOU010000023.1 GCA_902803155.1 uncultured Lachnospiraceae bacterium
AGCCGGCGTGAAGCAGGGGGATATCCTGACGTCCATGGGAGGAGAGAAGATCAGGATATACCGTGATATCTCGAATTATCTGAACTTCCATCAGAAAGACCTGGCCACTCAGGAGCCGGTCCTGATCACCTGGGTGAGTGACGGTGAGGAGAAAAGCGCCGAAGTCATCCCGGAGCTGAACGAAAGCGGGACCCGGTACATATTCGGTATGTACGGCGGCTTGCGCTATCCGGCGGGGGGAGATGTCCTGAAGATCCTGAAGTACAGTCTGTACGAGGTGGAATACTGGATCAGGACGACGATCGGAAGCCTCCGCATGATCGGGCAGGGAGAAGTCACGCTGGATGATGTCTCCGGGCCGGTCGGCGTGGTGGAGGTCGTGAGCAGCACTGTGAAGGAGACCAGGAGCGAGGGCTCTTTCATCGTATTCCTGAACCTCCTGAACCTGGGTATCCTGCTGTCGGCCAACCTGGGCGTCATGAACCTGATCCCGTTCCCGGCACTGGACGGCGGGAGGATCGTCCTGCTGATCCTGGAGGCCGTCCGGCGGAAAAAACTGGGTGAAAACGTGGAGGGCTACATCAATCTGGCGGGATTTGCCGTCCTGATGTGCCTCATGATCATCATCCTGTTCAATGACATCCGGAAGCTTTTCTGAGCATTTCCTACAAATCTCACATGCATATGCGAAAGAGCAAAAACAGTCTTGACACAGGCGTTGTATTCCTGTAGTATAAGCATCGAACATCCGTTCGTTTTTATTCGAACAGCATATAGAACGCATACTTGCCGGAAGGAGAAACAGTTATGGCGAAGAAGGCAGCAGGAGTATCCCAGACAACCTCCAGTCTTAACAATGATGACAAGATGAGAGCGCTGGACGCCGCTTTATCACAGATCGAGAAACAGTATGGAAAGGGATCCGTCATGCGTCTCGGCGAGCACAGCAGCGACATGAACGTGGAGACCATTCCGACCGGTTCGCTCAGCCTTGACATCGCGCTCGGGCAGGGCGGCATCCCGAGGGGAAGGATCGTGGAGATCTACGGGCCGGAGTCATCCGGCAAGACGACCGTCGCGCTCCACATGGTAGCGGAGGCGCAGAAGAGGGGCGGCATTGCCGGCTTCATCGACGCGGAGCACGCGCTGGATCCGGTCTATGCGAAGAACATAGGAGTCGATATCGACAATCTGTACATCTCCCAGCCGGACAACGGCGAACAGGCTCTTGAGATCTGCGAGACCATGGTCCGCTCCGGTGCGGTGGATATCATCATCGTGGACTCTGTCGCGGCGCTGGTCCCGAAGGCGGAGATCGACGGGGACATGGGCGATTCGCACGTGGGACTTCAGGCCAGGCTGATGAGCCAGGCGCTCAGGAAACTCACCGGTGTCATCAGCAAGTCCAACTGTATCGTGATCTTCATCAACCAGCTGCGTGAGAAGGTCGGGATCATGTTCGGCAATCCGGAGACGACGACCGGCGGAAGAGCGCTGAAGTTCTATGCTTCCGTGCGCATGGATGTCCGCAGGATCGAATCGATCCGCCAGCAGGGAGAGGTGATCGGAAACCGGACCAGGATCAAGGTGGTCAAGAACAAGATCGCGCCCCCGTTCAAGGAGGCGGAGTTTGACATCATGTTCGGGAAGGGGATCTCCAGGGAAGGCGATGTCCTCGACCTTGCGTCGAACCTGAACATCATCGTAAAGAGCGGAGCCTGGTATGCCTACGAAGGGAACAAGATCGGACAGGGCAGGGAGAACGCCAAGCTCTATCTGGCCGAGAACCCGGACGTTATGGACGAGGTGATCCGCAAGGTGAAGGTACAGTACGGCCTGGAAGAGGACGAGACTGTACAGGATGTACAGGAAGGAACGGAGACAGGAGCCGATGCTGGTAACGCAGCTGCAGAAGATAACTGACCGGAAGTACAGGGTTTTCCTGGAAGACGGGATGTTCTTCCCGCTGTATGCGGGGGAGGTCAGGAAGTATCACATCTGTGCGGGAGAAGAACTGCAGGAGGAAGTCCTGCGGGAGATCACGGACGAGGTGCTGACCAGGCGCGCGAAGCTGAGATGCCTGAATCTTTTGAAGAATATGGACCGCACGGAAGGGCAGCTGCGCGAGCGGCTGCGGCGTGACGGTTATCCGGAGGAGAT
>CADCOU010000024.1 GCA_902803155.1 uncultured Lachnospiraceae bacterium
ATCTCAAAACTGCCGGTAAGCGCGGTATAGGCTTCGTTGCGTCCCTCCGGTTCCACCAGCACCACGGCATCCACCAGGCAGCCCGGTATGATGGTATTCCTCGGACGGGTCGGTGTGTCTACCAGCCGGTCCACCTGCACGATCACCTTGCCGTTATTGGCCTTGACTGCCTGACAGATCGACAGCGCGTCGCCGGACATGAACTGGTCGTCAAAGGAGATATTACCTTTCCTGTCAGCCGCGGTTCCCTTGATCAGGGCAACTGTCAGCGGCGGCAGCTTGTAGTACAGATACTCCTCTCCGTCAACCTCCACATATTTCACGAAGGAATCATCGATTGACAGACGGTTGATGCCGGGACCTTCCTGACGCGGGTCCACGAAAATATCGAGCCCTACCTTGGAGAGTGCACCGGGAAGCCCCCCTGCCTGCGCGCGTATAGCGTGTGATATGCACCCCAGCGGCAGATTATAGGCTTCGAACCGGTCTTCCAGAACAATCTTCCTGGTACTGGGCATGGCTCCGAAATGTCCGCAGATCAGCCGGTCCACCGCACCTTCGCGTATATACCCCTCCGCATTCCGGTTCTCGTCCCATATGCCGAAACCGGCGCTGGACACCATCGTCAGGTGGTTCGGCGACTGCATCTTCTGATAACGCCGATAGATTGCTTCATGCAGTTCCACCGGGTTTTCGATCCCAACGAAAGAGTTTACACAGATACAGTCGCCGTCTCTGATCAGGCGGATAGCCTCATCCGCGGTCATGATTTCATACATGTCAGTCTCCTGCTATAAGGTTAGTTGCAGCCTTATTAATACCTCTTTATCTCTCTTGACCAAAAAGAGCTGCCACACTCTTTCTCTGTGCGACAGCTCTTCCGATATGGAGACGGCAGGACTTGAACCTGTGACCTACTACACGTCAAGCAGTTGCTCTCCCAGCTGAGCTACGTCTCCGTATTCGATTGGTACGTCTCGCGTACTTGGATACTATGCCACAGGTCAGAAGAAAAAGCAAGTTTTTTTTCATCCTCTGAGCGCCCGGTACTATCCTCTGAAGTCGCCCCGGCTGACCACGACCCGATACCCTGTACTTTCTATGCGCCGCTCCATACATCTCCTGCACTCGGCAGCTTCGTCCCCGGTACAGATCTTGCCGTCATACAGCATATACTTCTCCCGTACATCAGACGGGGACAGGTTCGGCATGACCACGTTGGCGCCGGCCAGGATGCCCAGCTCTCGTCCCCGCGGATGGATGGTGCCCAGCGCCGTCGTTGCCGGGAGCAGTACACGGGGCAGCATGAGACGGACGATGGCAAGCAGATGAAGCGTATCCTCCAGCGTTCCCCTCTTCTCATCTTTAAACGGTGTATCCTGATGCGGGATGAATGGACCGATCCCGACCATCTGCGGGCCGAACTCCTTCATGAACAGCAGGTCTTCAACGATATGCTCCGTCGTCTGGAAAGGCGAACCCACCATGATGCCGCAGCCGACCTGATACCCGATCTCTTTCAGATCGTACAGGCATCTTACCCGGTTATCCCGGGACATTTCCTCCGGATGGAGACGGCTGTAATGCTCTGCGTTAATCGTCTCATGACGCAGCAGATACCGGTCCGCTCCTGCGTCGAAATATCTCTGATAGCTCTCCCTGCTTTTCTCACCGATGGAAAGAGTCACTGCAGAGTCCGGATGCTTTTCCTTTATCCGCGACACGATTCTGCAGATCTTTTCATCCGTGTACCAGGGATCTTCGCCGCTCTGCAGAACGATCGTGCGGAAACCCAGCTCATATCCCCGGTCCGCACATTCCAGGATCTCCTCCTCACTCAGGCGGTATCTCTGGCAGGCCGCATTGCCCCTCCGGAGTCCGCAGTAGAGACAGTTGTTCCTGCAATAGCTGCTGAACTCGATCAGTCCGCGCAGGTATACGTCCCTGCCATAGACCTCCCGGCGGACCTCACAGGCAGCGTCACAGAGCGCCTGCTCTTCCCCGTCGGAGAGTGTCGTCAGCAGGGCGCCAAGGTCCTCCGCGCCAAGCATATGCACTTTTTTCAGTTTCCCGATTCTCTCTGTGTTGGTCACTTATACATACCCGCCTGTTATTCAGGAATAACTCCGCGTTCTGCCCTGACGCACAAGTACGTCAGCTTCAGCTCCTCCTCAAACCAGATCTTCTGCCGGCAGCGGACGGAGAGCCCTGTCCAGGATCCCGTTTACTTCCGCGATCGTCATGCCATAGTTGGTGATAGGAACCCCCTGTTCTGCAGCGCGCTTATTTCTCGCAGCGACCTCTTTCTCATTCAGCATGCAGGCGCCGCAATGAACAATCACTGCATACTGCTGCAGATCCTCCGGAAATGAAAGCCCCGAGGAAGTCTCGAAAATCAGATCTTTCCCGCTGTATTCCCGGATCCACGCCGGGAGTTTTACGGTTCCGATATCTCCGCACTGCCTGTGATGGGTACAGCCTTCAGAGATCAGTACCCTGTCTCCGTCTTTCAGTTCTTTCAGCGCACGGATCCCTTTCAGCTGAACCTTCAGGGCACCCTTATATCTTGCCATCAGGATGGAAAATGAAGTAAGCGGGATATCATCCGGAACGATCCGGTCAACCGCCCTGAAAGCCTGGCTGTCCGTAATGACCAGCACCGGCTTCTCATCCAGCTTCTCAAGTGTTTCGGCAAGTTCCGATTCCCGTACACACATGGCCCTTGCCCCGTGATCCAGTGCATCCCGGATCACCTGCACCTGGGGAAGGATCAGCCTCCCTTTCGGGGCGGCGAAGTCGATCGGGATCACCAGGATCACCAGATCCATGGGACGGATCAGGTCCGAGATGAGAGCACGTTCTCTCTTTGCTTCGGCGAGCTTACCGATCCGGGCGATCGTATTCTTGAGTTCATCCACATTTTCACCGGTCAGTGCACTGACAGAGATCTGCTCTGCAATGCCGCCCTCATCCGGTGCACTCCCCGCATCTTTCTCTGTTGTGTTTTCCTGCAGAGACGGCTTCACCAGATCGCATTTGTTCCAGGCAAGGATACACGGCGTATCCTGTTCACTGAACAGACGCATGAGTTCCCTGTCACTGTCTGTCAGGCCATACGCCATATCCGCAACCAGGACGGCCACGTCAGTCCTCCGGAGGATCTCTCTGGTTTTCTGTACACGAAGTTCACCGAGAGCTCCCTCATCGTCAAAACCCGGCGTGTCTATGATCACGACCGGGCCGAGCGGCAGAAGTTCCATAGACTTCACGACCGGGTCTGTCGTGGTTCCTCTGACTTCAGAAACGATCGACATCTGCTGATTCGTGACTGCGTTCACCAGGCTGGATTTACCGGCATTTCTCCGGCCAAAAAATGCGATATGCATGCGCTCTCCGCGCGGGGTATCGTTCATGCTCATTTCCTTCTCCTGACTTTGGCACGGACACTTGTTTTCACACGGTTCTGCCCAATCCCTTCAACATCCGGATGGCACTTCACTATCCATGACAGCCTGTCAACGAATCAGTGCCGGGATCCGGTTCAGATACAGCCTTCCCGAATAAGCAAAATGAGGCAGTTCATGGAATACCGCATCCTTTCTGCAGGCATGTTCCAACATCGGGTCTGCCGTTACATCACTGTATCCGGCAAGGATCTTCCGGATCTCCTCTTCTCCCTGCGGGCAGTGATCTGTGGCTGTAATCAGGCCTTCCTGTGTCTCTGTCAGGCAAATAATATCATACTCTGCCTGTTCTCTGATTGCCCTGTCCGCAGCGACTGATCCCATGGTGACAGGTTCTCCGCAGACTGCTCTTCTCTCAGTGTCTTCCGTTCGGATACCATTGCCTTCCCAGGTTTCCCCGGTATCCTGTCCGGTGGGCGTCTCATCAGAGGAATACGTTCTCTTTATGGCAGATACCTGCCCGCTCCCATGGAAATGTCCCAAAACTTCAAGATAAGGTATCCTGTCCTGTCCGGATTCCGCTGCTTCGGCAAGCGCCTGCAGCAAAGCTTCCCGGAATGCTCCCGCAGGCACGCCGGCTGCATATGGGATACCGAATCTCTCCTTCATATACTTTGCAGCATAGATACCGGTTGAGGATACGACAAGGTTGACGTCTGCAGAAGCGGCCTGCCGCAGTGTCTCCAGATCATCGCCGATCCCCCATACCGAGACCACGTCAAATCCGTTTGCAGCAAGAAGATCCCTCAGTGTCTGCACCTGCTGCCGGACCGTGAAGTCAAGAGGAGTAACCCCCAGCACGTTCACCCGGATCCTGCCCATCTTCACCGTATCCGTATAACACTCCGAAGTCTCCCCTGACGATATGTTCTGCCCCTCAAACAGCATCTTCGCCATTTCCAGGAATGCATGTCCGGCACCATAGGTGTAATCATGCATGGCGTTTGTTTCCACATGAAACGCCGGTATCCCGGTCTCCTGCTGCACGGTGCTGCAGATCGATCGGAAATCGGTTCCGATCAGCCAGGGCACGGGTGAATTCGCGATGGCAATAAACTTCGGACGGAAAACCGATGCCGCTTCGATGATGTCGTCAATCAGCTTTCGGTCATTTCCGGTGATCGCATCAATATCCTTCAGGCCAGACAGAAAGATCAGGCTCTCCCTGTCCATCCAGCGGATTTCATCGTGGGTATTGTATGTGGAGTTGCAGCCGGAAGGATCGTGCATGATGACCATTCCGCCCAGTTCATACAGGGCGGAACATACTCCGGATACATCGCCGGTGTATACCGGCAGCGACCAGAATGTCTGCCGCTTCCAGTTCTCTCTCTTCATACGCCGCTTCCTCCCGGAACGTCGCACAGACTCGGCCACCCCATTCCTTTACGCGGAATGATGTCCCGCATGTTCTTCTCATGATCCAGCGCGTCCTCGCAGAGATGACAGAGCTGACGGATCCCCTCGTATCCCCACAGTCCGCCGCTCTCGATCATGTTTACGAAATGACCGGTCTGCTCAAACCACGCTGCCTTCTGCCCCAACGCAAGGATTGTATTATCCATGCTTTCCTCAGGGAATGCCATCCGTATCATCTGCGGCCGCATGGTTGCAGTAAGCTCAACCCCGGGAGCGTGTTCCTTAAGCCATTCCAGCGCCGGTTTTTCTTCTTCCAGGACAGAGTCCAGATATACCCGCTTCACGCAGATCCCGTGTGTAAGGAACAGCTTCGCGATCCCGAGCGGTCTCTGATGGCAGGTATAATCGATTGCAACGGAAATGTCCCCGAGCTTTTCCTTCAGGTGCGCGAGCGCTTTATCGCATAGAAGTTCCTGTTCCGACAGCCATTGCTCCCGGCTTTCGGCCTGCACATCCGGTCTTTCTGCTGTTCCGCTATGTTCCGCTTCTGCTTCCTGCACTTTTGCTTTGCCGTTTCCCCTCAGCGCCTCGTCCAGGTGCCTGTACTCTTCCCGGATCTCTTCGTAATCCACTGCCGGCGGCAGATACAGATACCCGCATCCCATCCGCTGTGACAGCTTCGCGATCCCGTCCTGCGCATTCATGTAGGTGCAGATATTCAGCCGTGCCTCGCCCAGGCGCTGGTATTCTTCATAGGTCCTGCAGTCCTGAAGCTGCCTTACGTCAGACCCGGTGCCGCGCAGATATGCGATCAGTTCACTGTCCGAAGCATAGGCCACATCACAGCCCAGTACATTCACTCTTCCGGACACCTTCTCCCGGACTCTGATGGGTTCATATTCAAAACCACGCAGTTTCATATCCGGAGAAGGTCCGGTTTTCTGGCGCACGCAGTCCATATAGCAGCGCACAAAGCAGATGTCCGGATACCGCTCCCTCAGTTTCTTCAGAATGTATTCTTCGTCACTCGACACGAAGATATGCAGGCACACCAGGAACAGAAACACCACAGGAGGATGTTTCTCCAGATGATCGATGACATTGGCTGCCCCTTCGATGGTGATGGTCTCGAGATTGTCAACCATCACATCCGTTTCACTGAGCGTCACACAGGAAAACCGGTCCTGACAGCCCATCTCGGCAGCGGTCATGATGACGCCGCGCATGCAGTTGTCCGAACACACATAGATGCTGTGCGCTTCCGGAACCAGCATGCTGATATGAACGATATTCCATGTCCCGTGAGCCGGAGCATTGTACTCCAGCCTCTGGGGGAACGGAAGCGGAAACTGCGCTTCTCCTGTGCTTACTCTGTACATAAACCTTACTCTGCCTCGTTGATAACACTGGAATAAACGACCTTGCTGGAAACTCCTTCCAGCTTCCCGATCTTTCCGGAAAGGGCGGAGATCAGATCCTGCGGAGCATCCAACGCTATGCTGATGATGCTGATTCCGCACTTACGGTACGGAATACCCATGCGGCCGATGATGTAGGGAGCCGCGTCATGCAAATACTCATTCAGTTCTCCTGTCTTGTCCATATCCGACACGATGATTGACATAATGGCTACTCTGGTTTCCATAGTGTTCCTCCTTTTTTTCCTCTTCCTGTTTCCTGTTGCATCATTTACACATTCATATGCTGACTTTCAGATTCTGTTTTCCGGTACATACTGTCGTAAAACAGCCGTCCCGGCGGCTGTCAATAAACAGCCATCCCGGAAAATCATTCCGGCATATATCAGCAGATTCGCGGAAGCAGTTCATTTCCGGGCTGTGGCAGATAGGTCTCGGTTCCGATCTCCGTGTGCAGAACGACTCTGCCCTTCTCTTCCTCCGTCACTTCCCCGATCACCTTCGCGCCTTCCGTATGGGGCTGTTTCTTCAGGATCTCCACGACACGGTCCGCCTTCTCCTGCGGGACGATCATCACCAGTGTTCCCTCACAGGCGAGATACATCGGATCGAGCCCGAGCATTCCCGTAACTCCGCGGACCTGATCCTCCACCGGTATTGCTTCTGCGTCAAGCAGGAATCCGACTCCGCTCTCCTCTGCGATCTCGTAGAGGACTGTCCCGACTCCCCCTCTTGTTGCGTCCCGGATCACATGAACATCCGGCACTTCCGACAGAACTGCCTGAACCGCATTCCAGAGAGGCGCGCAGTCACTCTTTACGTCCGCTTCGATCCCGTAGTCATCCCTCTCCAGAAGGATGCAGCAGCCATGTCTCCCGATGTCCCCGGTCACAAGTACTTTATCCCCGCTCTTTGCAAGCGCGCCGGAAGTCGTCACGCCGTCCATGATCTGTCCGACTCCGGTCGTGGTGATGAACAGCCCGTCTACCTGTCCCTTTCCGGCAACCTTTGTATCTCCCGCCACGATCCGGACACCGGCTTCCGCAGCTGTCTTCTCCATGGCGGAGGCAACCTCCTCCAGGCGGTCCATCGGATAACCTTCCTCAATGACAAAACCGCATGTCAGATAAAGCGGACGGGCACCCATACACGCCAGGTCGTTGACCGTGCCGCAGATCGACAGTTTGCCGATATTTCCCCCGTTGAAAAACTGCGGTGATACGATGAATCCGTCCGTCGTCATCGCGATCTTTCCCTCCGGAGCCGGAAGCACCGCAGCGTCATCCGCCGTAAAAAACGGATTGCTGAAATGCTTTCTGAAGACCTGTCCGATCAGTTCGGATGTCTGTTTCCCTCCCGCGCCGTGGGCAAGCGTTACTGTTTTTCCTGCAAGACTCATAGTTATTATGTCCTTCTTTCCTGTTTCATTCAGCCTGTCATCCTGACCAGCCTGCCCGGGCGGGAAACACCCTGGCTGAGTCATCAGTTCTCTCAATTCTTCCTCTTATACAGGTACCATGCCGAACACGCGCCTTCCGACGACACCATGCAAGCCCCGACCGGATGCTCCGGCGTACAGCCTTTTCCGTATACCGGACACTGCTCCGGAGTGCATTTTCCCTGCAGGACTTCTCCGCAGCGGCAGGCTTTGCTCTCCCTTCCCTCGATCTTCGGAAGCGAATACTTCACGCGGGCGTCATAGGCAGCATATTCCGGTCTG